>JAFMKU010000068.1:1518-8605 GCA_017852795.1 Candidatus Neomicrothrix sp. | reverse complement strand
ACGTAAGGAACCCTTCGGCCAGGTTGCGTGACAACGCCTCCCGGTCGTCGGTTTGTTTGGTGACGAGCCGTCGGAGTTCGGCACCCGCCGAATCGACCAGGTCGCCGAGCAGCGTCAGTACCGCCGCTTCAACATCCGGGAAGTACTGGTAGAAGGTCGCGGGGCTGGTCTGCGCGCGACGGGTGATTTCGACCACGGTCAGGTCTCGGTAGGCCTGCTCGGCGATCGCGGCCCGAGTTGCCTCCAGCAGCCGCAGGCGAGTCTCTTGACCCCGCCGCCCAGCGACCCGCCCGTCGGCCGCCCGCGGTTTCGCGGCATCATTCGTCGATGTTCTCGGGCCGGTCACAATCACCGACCCTACCCGACCCCGAACTCGCGCCGGATCGTGACGCTCGACGCTCCCTGCGGTTCGGCTGCTTGATGCGAACGTCGGACTCGGGGGGCGGCGACCATTGCCTCATCCGGCCAATCCCGCGGAGCCAACGACTCCATGTTTGCGCATGCCCACGCCGCCACACCAGCCAACGCAACGTCAACCACTTGGGCCCGATCGGCCAGCAATGCCTCGGCTCCGGCGATCGCCGCCACCACACCAGACAGCGGATCGGCGACCGCGTCAGCGACGAACCCCACCGCTTCGTCGTGTTCCCACCAGAGACCACCGGCCACTGCAGCATCATCACCGAACCCAACCCGAAGCGGATCATCTTTTCGGCCATGCCCGGTAATCGAAAGCCAGGAGGTGCCGTGTTGTTCGGCCAACCACTGCGGGTCGATACCGAGACGATCCATGACCCGAGGTCGAGAACCTTCAATGACCAGATCGGCTGCTTCCACCAACCGACGCAGGAAACCGTCGCTCGGATCGTTGAAGTCAACGGTCACCGCCTCTTTGCCTCCGTTGAGTAGGTCAAAGAATCCCTTCGGCCCCTGCCGGGCTCCATCGGGTCGGTCAGTCCCCTCGACCTTGATGACCCGAGCCCCGGCACGGGCCAGCAGCGAGCCAGCCAACGGCCCGGCCCACAGCGATGACAGGTCCACCACTAACGGTCGATCCGATACCAGCGCGGGCCGGTTTGCTCCATGCCCGAGGAGTTGCGTCGGGGCGGTCGCCGGTTTCCGTTCACTGGGTCGGGCAACGGCCAACCCCAACAGGCCCGCCTGGGCAACCAGTTCCTCAGCCGAACGCGTCGCCAACCGCTCACGCACCGCCACCCAATCACCGGGATCAAAAGATTCACCGAGCAACGCAGGCAACGCCGCAACATCGCCGGCGCGAGGCAAGTTGAGCACAACCCAGCCGTCACTGGCCCGCTCAAAGCGGGCCGCTCCCCCGACCGACACCGAACCCTGCCGGGTCAAACCAGCAAACGCGGCTCGTTCCCCCAGCAACGCTGGACCATCAACGATCACCTCAGCCCCGATTGCCGTGCTTACTACCCGCCACCGCTCCGCGAGTTCGTCAGCAATCCGGGCCAGCGCTGCCATCGACGCCACCGCCGGACCTTCCCGCGGGCCGGTCAGCGCCATCGCCCCACTCTGCGCCCAGCGTTCACCGGCAACGTCATCCACCCTGAGACGCTAGCGATCGGCTCGTGAACTTTCCGAATAGTGGTTTCATGGTCCAAACTGACAGGACCGTTGCGGTCACAAAGGGGAAACCAATGGTCGAACTCAAACCGGGGAGCAAACTACAAAGCACCGTGTGCGCTACCGAAGTGATGGTGGTCAAAGGAGTCGGTGAGGTTGACCTGACCTGTGGCGGTTCACCCATGGCCCCCGCCGGGACCGTTGAGATCAGCGGGACCCCCGCCGACGGTGCCGCATCCGGCACCCAGATCGGGAAGCGCTACGGCACCACCGACGAAACGATCGAACTGCTGGTGATCAAAGCCGGCGAGGGCAGCCTGGCGGTCGCCGGCGAAACGCTTGACGTTGCCCAGGCCAAATCGCTGCCTGCGTCGGACTGAGCTGACCGGACCGTTCGATGAACCTCATGATGCTGTTGGAGATGGCCGCCAACGGTCTTGAGGACCGCGTCGCGGTCGGTACTCGGGCTGAAGGGCTGACCTATCGTCAACTCTTTGACCATTCTCGACAGGCCGCCGTTCGTTACCGAACCGGCAACGTCGACGCCGCCGTGATCTGTGACGAGTCAAGCCCGGCGGTTCCGGTGGCCTTGTTCGGTGCCGCCTGGGCCGGGATTCCCTACGTTCCGCTCAACTATCGCCTACCCGCCGACGACCTGTTGGCGTTGGCCCACCGGGTTGGCTCCGCGATCGCCGTGGCTGACGAAACGAACCAGCACCGACTCAACGCACTCGACGGGTTCGAAGCCTTCACCGCCGCCGACTTCACCAGCGAAACGCACCTCCTCAACGAACCCGACCTTCCCGAATGGCCCACCGATCCCGAGCAGGTCGCGGTGCTGCTGTTCACCAGCGGCACGACCGGCTCACCCAAATCTGCGGTGCTGCGCCACAAACACCTCGTGTCCTACATCCTTGGTTCGGTCGAATTCATGGGTGCCGCCGACGACGAAGCGACGCTGGTCAGCGTGCCTCCGTACCATGTCGCGGGGGTAGCAGCGATGCTTTCCTCGGTCTATGCCGGGCGCAGGATCGTGCAGTTGCCGCGCTTTGATGCCGACACCTGGATCGACACCGTCGAACAGGAAGGGATCACCCACGCCATGGTGGTACCGACCATGCTCACCCGAATCGTCGACGCCCTCGACGCCCGCGGTGGCGAACCCATGTTGGGGTTGCGGGCCCTCTCGTACGGCGGTGGCAAGATGCCACGACCGGTTATCGAGCGAGCGCTGGAACTGTTCCCGATCACCAACTTTGTCAACGCTTACGGGTTGACCGAAACAAGTTCGACCATCGCCTTGCTCGGCCCCGACGATCACCGGATCGCCCAGTACAGCGACGATCCGTTGGAGCAGCAGCGCCTCTCCAGTGTCGGCCGGCCCCTCCCGGGGTTAGAGGTAGCGGTCCGCGACGACCACGGCAACGATCTCGGACCGGGTCAGGTTGGTGAGATCTTCGTGCGCGGCGAGCAGGTCGCTGGCGAATATCAGGAACAAGGGTCGTTGCTTGACGCCGACGGCTGGTTCCCGACCCGCGATGGCGGGTTTGTCGACGAGGCCGGATACCTGTTCATTCAGGGCCGCAACGACGACGTGATCATCCGAGGTGGCGAAAATATGTCACCGGGCGAAATCGAAGATGTGGTGCTTACCCATCCCGGGATTCGAGATGCCGCCGCGATTGGTGTTCCCTGCCGTGAATGGGGTGAGAAGGTGGTGCTGGTGCTGGTAGCTGGCCCGCAACGTCCCGAAAGCGATGAGATCAGCGAGTTGATTCGGTCTCGTCTTCGCTCCAGCCGAGTGCCGAGCCACATCGAGTTCTGCGAAGAACTCCCCTACAACGAAACCGGGAAACTCCTGCGGCGGGTGTTGCGAGAACGCTATGCGGCACTTGGGGACACCCCCACCGAGTAGGCAACGCCGTGCCTGCCCTCCACTGGACGCTCGACGCCGCGCAACAAGCCACCGACTCGATCGACCTTCGCCATCTGGTCGGGGCGGCGGTCGGGAACCCGGTCGTGGTCTGCCACCCGGAGCCCACCGATGACCCAGCCGGTTGGGGCCAGGTAGCTGAAGCGCTCCGGCCGTTGGCCGTGGTGCTCATTGCCGAAGGTTCAAGACCTGACCCGATGACGGCATGGGCCGATCTGGTCACCGAACAAACGGTCGAAGCCAGCGAGGCGATCGTGGAGCACCAAACCGCCGCCACGATCGCCGCCCAGGTGCTTCGGCACCGTCCACCCGACGCCGCCACCGCTCGCTTGCTCGAATCGCTGGCCTACGCCACGTTGCAGGCTGGGGCCGACCATCAACGCTGGATCGCGGCTCGCGGGCGGCGGGTCCGAGCGGATCGGTCGTCTCGAGTTGCACTCCATGACGACACCCACCAGCTACGGCTTCGGCTCACCCGCGGTCGCCTCCATAACCTGATCGACCACCGGATGCGCAACGAACTCGCCGAGGCGCTCATCACGATCGACCTCGACCCTGACCAGCGCCCGGTCATCTGGGAGGCCGACGGTCCGAGCTTCTGTGCCGGAGGTGACCCCGCCGAGTTCGGTACCGTCCCCGATTCGACCACCGCTCACACCATCCGCAGCTCCGCCGACCTCGCCCCGTGGTTCGATCGGATCGCCGACCGACTCACCGTGCGAATTGACGGCCCCTGTGTGGGAGCCGGGATCGAACTCGCGGCGCTCGCCGGAACGATCAGCGCGGGACCCGAAGCCCGATTTCGGCTCCCCGAACTCACCTTGGGTTTGATCCCTGGGGCCGGAGGTACCTGGAGTATCCCGAACCGGATCGGTCGGCAGCGAACGCTCGAATGGCTCGTGCTCGATCAGGAACTCGACCCGTCCACGGCCCACCGCTGGGGGCTGGTGGACGAACTCCGAGGGTCGTAGCGGTCGTTACCGAGGTTCGCGGGGCAACCCGAGCACCCGCTCCCCGATGACGTTGCGTTGCACCTGATTAGACCCGCCGTAAATGGTGTGGGCCCGGCTGTACAGGAACGTGCGTTGCACCTTGTCAATGGCGTAATCCGGCCCTTCGCCGTGACCATTGTGGCCATCGGCACCGGCCACCATCGCCGACGAGCCAGCCACCATCACCGCCAGCTCCCCCATCCGCCGGTGCCAACCAGCCCAGAACAGTTTCCCGATCGATGCTTCCGCCCCCGGCACCCCGTCGTGGGTGAGTGCAGTAAGCATCCGCAGCTGGTTGTAGCGGAGCACTTCGAGCCGGATGTAGCTCTCGGTGAGTTCCTGACGGACCACCGGATCATCCCAGCGTCCGTTGGCTTTGGCCATCGCCATCAGATCATCGAACTCTTGACGGAAGCTGACTTGCTGGCCCAGCGTCGACGCGCCGCGTTCGAAGGCCAGCGTCCCCATCGCCACCTTCCATCCGTTGCCAACCCCACCGACCACCAGATCTTCGTCGGTGACCGCATCGCTAAAGAACGTTTCGTTGAATTCGGTTCCACCGGTGATCTGCACGATGGGACGCACCTCGATCCCTGGTTGATCCATCGGCACCAGCAGGTAGCTGAGACCGGCGTGACGCACGCTGCCCGGTTCGGTTCGAGCCACCACGAATATCCAGTCCGCGAACTGGGCCAGAGACGTCCAAACTTTCTGACCGTTGATGCGCCATTGGCCGTCAACGAGTTGCGCTCGGGTCGCAACATTCGACAGGTCTGAACCGGCGTCGGGTTCCGAATAGCCCTGGCACCACAGTTCGGTGCCGTTGAGGATGGCGGGAACGAACCGCTGTTGTTGCTGTTCGCTTCCGAACGCCATCAACGTCGGCCCGAGCAGGGTCACTCCCATGTTGGGGATCCGACCCGGTGCTCGTGCTTCGACGTAGGTGAGATGAAAAACCACTTGTTCAGCCAGCGTGCATTCGCGGCCACCGATCGACTTCGGGAAATCGATTCCGAGCCAGCCGCCCGTCGCCAGCTCCTGCTCCCAAGCGATCTGCACCTCGGCCGGGATGTCTTCGTGACCGGTCAAACCCATCGAGCGGTAACGGCCGAATTCGCCGGAAAGATGCTCTTCAAGCCACGTCCGAACCTCCTCACGAAACGAAACGAGGCCAGGGTCCAAGCGAACATCCATACCCAGAGGATACCGGTGGACCTGATGGGTCATCAGAATCGGGCGGGGACCTAATCGTGTGCGACAATCACCACATGCCAGAGCCAACGATGACCATTGCCGAGGCCGACGCCATCCTGACCGGAGAAGGCGGCTTCTTTGAAACGACCAAGGCCGTAGTGAACGGTGTTGAAGTGACCACGCTCAAAAACCGGGCGCCGCACCTCCGAGCTCTGCTCGCCAACTCTGCTAACCACGGTGGCGACGGCAGCACCCGCTACTACGTGTTCGATAACGGCCAGGAGGCCACGTTCGCCGAAAACATCCAACACGCCGCGTCGTTGGCGGCCGGTTTGGCCGAACGGTACGGGATCGGCCCCGGCGACCGGGTCGCGATTCTCGCTGCGAACGCGCCGGAGTGGATCCAAAGTTTCTGGGCGATCACTTCGCTCGGAGCGATCGCAGTCGCCATGAACGGTTGGTGGACCGAAGACGAGATCCGTTACGGGATCGAACTCACCGAACCAAAACTTCTGCTCGCCGACCAGAAACGCTTTGACCGGCTCACCAGCGATCCTGGAGTGCCCACCGTTGTTTTCGAAACCGGTTTCGCCGAACTACGTGACCACAACCTGGACGCGGCACTGCCTGATGTTCCCATCAACGAAGACGACCCGGCCTGCATCCTGTTCACCAGCGGAACGACCGGACGACCCAAAGGTGCGATCATCACGCACCGCAATTTCAGCGCCTACGTCGCCTGTGCGTTCCTGATCGGGGCCCGCGACGCTTTCCGGTTCCCACCGCAGGGCCAACCGGCACCGATGGTTGCGCTGGCCGCGAGCCCGCTGTTTCACGTTTCGGGACTGCACTCGTGCGCGGTCACGGCCGTGGCGTCAGGTTCCGGCCATGTCTGGACGTCAGGTCGGTTCGATCCCGAGAACGTGCTTCGACTCACCGAACAGTACGGAATCACCCGTCTCAGCGGGGTCACTACCCAAGTCTGGCGGATCATCGAACACCCTCGATTCCACGAATATGACACGTCGGCGGTGACTTCAATCGGGGGTGGAGGTTCGGTCTGGTCGCCGGAGTTGCTGCGGGCTTGCCGCAAAGCGCTTCCGCACGCCGAACGAGCGGTCGGTGTCGGTTACGGCCTGACCGAATGTTCGGGTCTGGCCACCCATGCCGGCGACGAGATTCTCAAAGAGCACCCTGATTCGGTGGGGTACGCCATCCCCACCTGCGAGGTAGCGATCCACGACGACGACGACAATCCACTTGCCGACGGCGAAGTCGGCAACGTGATGCTGCGCGGACCGATGATCACTCCCGGATACTGGAACGACCCGGAAGCCACCGCGGCGTCGATCCGACCCGGGGGATGGTTGCGCACCGG
>JAFMKU010000068.1:0-1508 GCA_017852795.1 Candidatus Neomicrothrix sp. | reverse complement strand
CCGGTGATTTCGGTCGCCTCCAAAACGGTTTGCTGAGCCTGGCCAGCCGCCGCACCGACCTGATCATCCGCGGTGGCGAAAACATTTACCCGGTGGAGATCGAAAACCGTCTCGACGAACACCCTGCCGTTCGGGAAGCCACGGTGGTCGCGGTTGACCATCGTGAACTCGGCCAGGAAGTCAAAGCGGTGGTGGTGCTTCACGATGAAGCAGCGGTAAGCACCGACGACCTCGCGGCCTTTGTCGCCGAGACGCTCGCCCCCCACAAGGTTCCGGCCCATTGGGAGATCCGAGACGAACCACTACCCCGCAACGCCAGCGGCAAAGTGCTCAAGCGGGTAGTGACCGGCGACGCCGAAAACACCTTCGTCGAGGAGTAGACGATGCTCACCGCGATCGCCCGACGCGCGGCCGTGGAGTTCGCATCGACCCCGGCGTTCGTCGCCGACCAGGGCTGGTCGATCAGCTACGCCGAACTCGACCAGGTCGCCGACGAGGTCGCGCAAGGGTTAGCGGCCCGAGGGCTCGCTGAAGGTTCCACCTTGGCCTTGGTTATTCCCTCTTCGATCGATTACGTGGTGCTGTACCTCGCGGCCGCCCGACTCGGTGCGGTTACCGCCGGGCTCAACCCGAGGTTCACCGCCACCGAAATCGCGGCGGCGCTCGACGTCCTGCAACCGGATCTCACTCTGGCATCGGCCGACCTCGCCACCGGCACCACGGCCGCCCGCGGCAAGATCGAAACCTTTTCCCTCGGATCGTCGGTCGACACCCTCGCGGCAGCGTTTCGCGATCACCAACCCCGGCCGGTACCGGAGTTGCCCGACGACCCTGACCGTCCAGTGTGTATTTGTTTCACTAGCGGTTCGACCGGCCAGCCTCGAGGTGGCTGGTTCGCGAACCATCAACTTGTCGCTATTGCCGAACTTGATACCGGCGGGGCGTGGGGTGGGGGTGGCCACGGGCTGTCCAGCACCCAGATGGCTCACGTCGGTTTCATGACCAAACTTCCGTGGATGCTGGCCGGGGGACGAACCACCCATCTGCTTGATCGCTGGTCGGCGGGAGCGGTGCTGGACCTGATCGAACGTCATCAGATGGCCGCAGTTACCGGGGTCGCTCCGCAGATTGCGCTGATGGTCAACCATCCATCGGTCCCGGACCGCAACTTTGATCACGTGAAAGCGATCGTGGCGGGCGGTGCCGCATCTCCCCCGGCGCTCGTCGAGGCGGCCCGGACCACGTTCGGCGCTCCCTATTCGATCCGCTACAGCTCTACCGAAAGCGGTGGGATCGGGCTGGGAACCGCACTTGACGCCGACGACGACGAGGCACTGCACTCCATTGGTCGGCCCCGCCCTGGGGTCAACGCCGAAATTCGGGTCGATAGCCGACAAGCCCCGGACGGGACCATCGGCGAACTCTGGTTACGGTCACCAGCGGTGATGTCCGGATACTGGAATGACCCGGACAGCACGGCAGAAACTCTGGTTGATGGATGGTTGCGT
>JAFMKU010000067.1:2475-8934 GCA_017852795.1 Candidatus Neomicrothrix sp. | reverse complement strand
GCCAGTAAGCAGGCCAGCGCGGCCGGCCTAACCAATCTGGAGTTCCGGCGGGGGACCTTTGATGACCTCGGTGAACTTGCGCAGCCGGTCGACTTGTTGCTGACCCTTGACGTCATCCATGACCTACCCCGACCGGGAGCCGCGGTCCGTTCGGCCCGGGCGTGCCTCGCTGACGACGGGGTGTGGATGGTGGCCGACATGAAAACCCGGGGCGGGCTTGAAGCAAACCGGAAAATCCCGGTTCTGCCGATGATGTACAGCATGTCGATCCTGTACTGCATGTCATCGGCGCTGTCCGAGCCGGGCGGCGCCGGTCTCGGGACGTTGGGGTTAACCGAAGAGGTGTTCGCGGAGATGGCCGACGCGGCCGGGTTCGGTCAGTTCACGAGCCGAGAGTTCGATATCGACCCGATGAACCGCTACTACGAACTACGTCCTTAACGGGGTCAGCGGTTCTGATTGCGGGCGCTAGGCCCCCTAGACGGTCCACCGCTGCGCTTAGCGGGGCCGGTTCGTTTACCCGACCCACCTGGTTTGCCGGATCCGCCTGGCTTACCCGACCCGCCCGGTTTGCCGGATCGTGCGGGCTTGCCGGAACCACCCGGTTTACCCGACCCACCCGGTTTACCGGATCGTGTGGGTTTGCCGGATCCGCCTGGTTTACCCGAACCACCTGGTTTGCCGGATCGTGCGGGTTTGCCGGGCCCACCCGGTTTCCTTGAACCACCTGGTTTCCTTGAACCACCTGAACGTTCGGAGCTGCCCGAGCGCTCTGCGTTCCCGTACCGATTAGCGCTTCGAGAGGAGCCAGCCTCACCGGAGTCCGACGTTCGGTCCCGATCCTGACCACCCGACCGAGCCGATCGACTACCCGACGGTTTCTGTGGTGAACGGTTACGTCCCCGACTCGGCCCACCAGAACGAGGCTTGGCCCCGCGGCGACGACCCCCACCGTCAGGGCTCCAGTTGGGTCCTCGAGAGCGGCGATCCGACCCCGGTTCTTCGGCGGGTGCCGCGGTGGGAAGAGGATGGTTCACCGGTTCCACATCGGGCGGTTCGGTGATGTCTTGGGTCAGGTTCAACCGCTTCTTCATGGCTTTCACCAAACGAACCTGCGAAGGGTCAATGAACGAGACCACCCGACCGCGGGCTCCCGCTCGTGCGGTGCGCCCGGAACGATGCACATACGCCGAATCTTCGTCCGGCGGATCGAAATGAACGACACATTCCACTGCGTCAACATGGATGCCTCGGGCCGCGACGTCGGTAGCGACAAGAGCCAGCGCCCGGCCAGCCGAGAAGTCGGCGAGTGCACGTTCACGTTGCGATTGTGAACGGTTTCCGTGGATCGCCACCGCGGCAACACCGGCGCTAGAGAGTTGGCGTGCCGCCCGGTCGGCCCCGTGCCGGGTACGGCTGAACACAATCGTGCGTCCGAAGGTCGCGACCACCGAGGCGCACAAGGCGATCCGGTCGTTGCGGGGCACCGTCCAGAAGAAATGTTCCATCTTGGTGAGGTCAGGGGTGGCCTCGCCGATCTCGTGACGGAGGGGATCGTTTTGGTATTCGGCGGTGAGGCGGGCGACTTCACCGTCGAGCGTGGCCGAATACAACACGGTCTGTTCGCGGCTGGTGGTCTGATCAAGGATGCGGCGGACGGCAGGAAGGAAGCCCATGTCGGCCATCCGGTCGGCTTCGTCGATCACTACCGACTCCACCGCGGCGAGCGTTACGGCCCGCTGGTTGATGAGATCTTCAAGCCGGCCCGGTGTTGCGACCAGCAGATCGACGCCTTTGGCTAGGCGCTTGATTTGCGGCATCAACCCCACCCCGCCGTAGACGGCGAGACCGTGGCGGCTAGTGGCCCGCAGCAACGGGCTGAGTTCTTCGGCGATCTGGGCCGCGAGTTCGCGGGTGGGAGCCAACACGAGCGTGGTGGGCCGTTTGGGATCGGCAGCTTCCCCGGCGGCCACTCGGGCCACCAGCGGGATGCCAAACGCCAGCGTCTTTCCCGAACCGGTAGGAGCGCGTCCAATGACGTCTCGCCCGTTTAGCAGGTCGGGAATGGTCTCGGCCTGAATAGGGAACGGTTTGGTGATTCGAGCAGCATTCAGAGCGCCAACAATGGCCTCCGGAACGCCGAGCTCTGCGAACGACGTCGGGAGGGGCACTCGCAAAGGGTATCGGACGAAAGGAGGTCCGAAGCCGGAAGGTTGGATTCGCCTACCGGTTAGGCGTCGGGAGCGAGCCGCAGCGACAGCGAGTTCATGCAGTAACGCTGGCCGGTGGGGGCCGGACCATCCGGGAACCGATGACCAAGGTGGGCGCCGCAGGCTGCGCACAGCGCTTCTTCACGAACCATCCCATGAGAATTGTCGGCGACGATGGTGACGACGTCTGGACCGGCGGTTTCAAAAAACGACGGCCAGCCCGAACCGGATTCGAACTTCGTTTCGCTTCGAAACAGCGCGGTGTCGCAAACCACGCAGTGGTAGGTCCCGTCATCGTGGCAATCCCAGTAGCGACCGGTGAACGCCCGCTCGGTGCCCGCCTCCTGAGTGACCGAGTATTCCTCTGGGGAAAGTCGAGTACGGAGTTCCTCTTCGGAGAAAACAAATTCGGACATGGGTGCTCCTGGTCGTGGGACGCTTCATTGTCGCAGAGTGCAGCCATTGGAAGGCAACTTCGCAGGTCGGCGGTGATTTGCTTCGAAGAACGACAAATGCTTGACCGAACAGTTGTTCGCAATTACGCTCGTGTCATTCGCGCTGCGGCAAGGAGTGTCACACCCCTTTCGTAGGTTCGAGACCAGTAACCACCCACTCAAGCAATCGTCCGGAACGGCCGGGCACTGCACGACACACAGGAGTAACCGTGGAACGAGATAAAGCACTCGAGATGGCTCTCGGACAGATCGAGAAACAGTTCGGTAAGGGTTCGGTCATGCGCATGGGCGAAAAGACCAGCCTTGCCATTGAAGCGGTTCCGACGGGGGCGCTGGCGTTGGACCTTGCGCTTGGTATCGGCGGTCTGCCCCGGGGTCGTATCACCGAGATTTACGGTCCGGAGTCGTCAGGTAAGAGCACCCTGGCTACCCACGTGGTCGCTGAAGCTCAGCGCAACGGCGGGGTCTGTGCCTACATTGACGCCGAGCACGCCATGGACCCGATCTACGCCCGGGCGATTGGTGTTGACATCGACGAGTTGTTGATCTCGCAGCCCGATACTGGCGAGCAGGCACTTGAGATCGCCGACATGCTGATCCGGTCGGGGGCCATTGACGTGGTCGTCATCGACTCGGTAGCGGCGCTCACCCCTCGTGCTGAAATCGAAGGAGAGATGGGCGACACCCACGTGGGGCTGCAGGCCCGGTTGATGTCTCAGGCGCTCAGGAAGCTCACCGGAAATCTCAGCAAGTCCAAGACCATCTGCATCTTCATCAACCAGCTTCGAGAAAAGATCGGGGTCATGTTCGGCTCGCCGGAAACCACCCCGGGTGGCCGGGCTCTGAAGTTCTACTCGTCGGTCCGGCTCGATATTCGACGGATTGAGGCCATCAAAGACGGTGTTGAAGTGGTCGGGAACCGCACCCGAGTCAAAGTGGTCAAGAACAAGGTGGCTCCGCCGTTCAAGCAGGCCGAGTTTGACATCATGTACGGCGCCGGTATTTCCCGAGAAGGCTCAGTGCTTGACTTGGCAGTCGAGGAGGGCATCGTCAAGAAATCCGGGGCGTGGTACACCTACGACGGCGAGCAACTCGGGCAGGGGCGCGAAAACGCCAAAAAGTACCTGTCGGAGAATCCGGAGGTGATGGTCGAAATCTCTGACCGAGTCTGGAAGGCCGTCATGCCCGACCCAGAAGAAGTCGGAGAAGCGGCGCTGGAAGAAGAGTTCTCCGACGCCGACGAGATGCCCATCGCTCTCGAGGACTAATCCCACTGGGATTGGAAAAGGGCCGACGGCCAGTTGAGGAAAGCCTCGGCTGGCCGTCGTGTGTTTTTACCCCGAACTCGAAGCAGACATCACGGTTCGGGCCGACAAACCGGCGGTAACGAACCGGCTGGCCAGACAGGTGGATAGCCTCAGAGGCGTGAACGAGCAGGAAACCCCGGAGCAGGGGCGTGCCGGCAAGGCCTATCTGGTGAAAACCTATGGCTGTCAGATGAACGAGCACGACTCTGAACGGATCGCGGGGATGCTCGAAGCTGACGGCATGGTTCCAGTCACCGACGAAGCCGACGCCGATGTCATCGTGCTCAACACCTGCTGCATTCGAGAAAACGCCGACAACAAGCTGTACGGAGCGCTCGGTCACCTCAAAGCACTCAAAGAACAGCGCCCCGGTCTACAGATTGCGGTCGGTGGTTGCTTGGCTCAAAAAGACCGAGAAACGATTCGTGATCGAGCCGGCCACGTCGATGTCGTGTTCGGTACCCACAATGTGGGACGAGCCGTTGAACTACTCGATCAGGCAGCGGCCAGCGGTCCGGTGGTCGAGATCCTTGAAGCCACCGCCCGCGACGACGCCGAAACGTTCCCGTCGGCGCTTCCCGCCCGCCGCGAAGTTGATCACGCTGGTTGGTTGACCATCCAGATCGGCTGCGACAACGCCTGCGCTTTTTGCATTGTGCCGTCGGTTCGCGGACCTGAACTGTCCCGTCCGTTTGGAGAACTTGTCGAAGAAGCACGGCGTCTTTCCGCCGACGGTGTTTCCGAAATCACCCTGCTCGGCCAGAACGTCAACAGTTACGGTCGAGACCTGGCTCTCGCCCGACGCAGCAGCGAGTCGGCAAGCAACACCGCTCGTGGCGAAGACGACACCTGGTGGTGCGGCGAGCGTTGGATCGAGGATCGACGGGCCCGCCCTCTGTTTTCGGACCTGCTTCGAGAAGTCGGCGCGATCGACGGTATCCATCGGGTTCGCTACACCTCTCCGCACCCCAAAGACATGCGACCAGAAACGTTTGCTGCGATGGCAGAAACGCCCGAGATTTGCGAACACTTGCACTTTCCGCTCCAGTCGGGCAGTGATCGTATTTTGAGTGCCATGCACCGGGGTTACACCGCTGAGCGGTACCTCGAAAAGCTGACTCAGGCCCGTTCGATCATTCCTGACCTAGCCGTGTCAACCGACATCATCGTTGGCTTCCCCGGAGAAACCGATGACGATTTCGAACAGACGCTGGCGGTTGCCGCGGCGGCCGAGTTCGAAAGTGCGTTCACGTTCGTGTTCTCACCTCGGCCGGGTACCGAAGCGGCCGAAATGACAGATCAGTTCGTCGATCACGCGGTTGCCGTCGAGCGCTACGAACGGCTCCGGATGGTGATCGAACGCAGCAGCCTGCGAGCCAACCAAGCCCGGATCGGTCGGATCGAAGAAGTTGTGGTTGAAGGCCCCAGCAAAAAAGATCCTTCGGTGCTGACCGGCCGGACCCGCCGCAACGCCCTCGTTCATTTCCCATCAGACCAGCCGATCCGTCCCGGCACCTACGCCACCGTGCGAGTGCTCGATGGTCGGGTCAACCACCTGAAAGGTGAACTGGTTGAGGTCACGATCCAGGCCCGCCACCGGACCCGGATCCCGGTCAGCGCCGGTTGATGGCCATCGGCGGTGGACGAGACGTCCCCCGAGCGGTCACGTTGGCCGAGCAGGTCATTCCGGTTGATCCCGAACGCATCGCTCAGCTCCTGGGAGACGCACTCCGTGTTCGCCATGAACAAGACCCTGAGCGGCTACCGCAGTTAGGACTCGATGCTGTAGTCGAACGTATCGGTGGCCTCCTCGGCTCAGATGACGCCGACACCGAACTGACGGAAGGTCCCTATCTGGGGCGGACCCGTCGCTGGTTACTCGACGCCGCGATGCTCGTGATCGACGAACTCCCTCCAGCCCGCCAGCAGAGCGCCCCGGTTCGTTTCCCGTTCACCCTCGCCGACTGTGCGGTCGAACCGGACGGCACACTGCGGCTTGCCCCGCCAACCCATTGTGGTGATCGCCACCTTGATTTGGCGGCGCTGGCGGTCGGGTTGGCTGACCGGTTCGGTCCGGCAATCGTCGGGCCCCTGTTCGAACGGTACGGAATGGACGGTGTTGATGCTCGCCGTCTCGACGCCGCGCAGCTGGTGCTAGCCGCGTATCCACCGGTACCGGGCGGTTCCGCACCGTGACGAAGGGTTCGCCTTTGTCGCCGTTGCGGCCTGATGTCTGGCCGCAGCTGGCCGCTCACCCGTTGGCGATCCTCGGCCCCACCGCGTCGGGGAAATCGTCGCTGGCGCTGGCGATCCATGATCTGGTCAAAGCACAGTTGGGGTGGCAGGTTGAACTGGTCTCTATCGACTCGATGCAGGTGTACCGGGGGATGGACATCGGAACTGCGAAACCCAGCCTTGCCGAACAGGCCCGGGTACCGCATCATCTGATCGATCTGGTCGACCCAGCCGACACGTTCGCGGTGGGGG
>JAFMKU010000067.1:0-2465 GCA_017852795.1 Candidatus Neomicrothrix sp. | reverse complement strand
AGTTTCAGTCGCGTGCCCGGCAGGTGCTTGCCGATGTGGTTGACCGAGGAAGCCTCCCGGTGTTGGTCGGAGGCACCGGCCTGTATCTGCGAGCCGTGATCGACGATCTTCGGTTTCCTGGCCGCTTCCCGGAAGTCGCCGTTCGTTTGGATAACGATCCGGACACCGAGGCGCTTCACCACCAGCTCACCGATTTGGATCCCGTTTCGGCGTCGCGCATGGAACCAACCAACCGTCGACGAATCCTGCGGGCCCTTGAAGTCACGTTGGGTTCTGGGCAACCGTTCTCTTCGTTTGGGCCCGGCCTCGAAACGTACCCGGACAGCCGTTTCGTGCAGGTCGCGTTGGACATGGAGCGTGACCTGCTCAACGCCCGCATCGAGGCGAGGTACCGCCAGCAGTTCGAGGACGGATTTCTCGAAGAAGTACGGTGGGTCTCTCAACAGGCCCCGAGCCGCACCGCACGGCAGGCGCTGGGCTATCGAGAACTTCTCGCCCATGTCGAAGAGGGGCTTCCGTTCGCTGACGCCGTTGAGTTGGCCATCATCCGAACCCGAAAGTTTGCTCGACGTCAGCTGCGCTGGTTTCGACGTGACCCGCGAGTGCATTGGGTTCCGGCCCCCGCCGATCCTCAGGAGGTGCTCCACCGGTGGCAAGACGAAGCCACCCGCCTCACCAGCGAAGATCGCCCCAGCGAAGATCACCCCACCGAAGATCGCCCCGAACCTGCATGAGCGAACGGAAAGCCTGCGAGACTACGACCATGGCCTCCCCGTTGGACGCACACCTTTCCAAACACCACGGCCTCGGGAACGACTTTCTCGTTTGGTTGACCGAGTCGCTGCCGCTCGACGCCCCGGACCGGGCTCGACGTTGGTGCGATCGGCGTACCGGGATCGGTGCGGATGGTCTGATCTTTGGGCTCCCGGTCGCGGACGGCGAAACGACCACCGATCTGGTGTTTCGTTTGTTCAACAGCGACGGAAGTCCCGCCGCGGTCAGCGGAAACGGGCTCCGATGTTTGGCCCAGGCCGAAGCGCGACGGCGTGGGGTCAGCGAGCTCAGTTTGCGGGTGTCCACCCCGGCGGGGGTTCGGCTCTGCACGGTGCAGCCGAGCGATGATGCGCACACGGTGGTGGCGTCGGTGGCGATGGGCGCGGCCACGACCGGTCCCACCCCGACCAGCTCTGCGCTGATGACCGACGCGGGGCCATCGGTTGCCGCGGTACAGCGATGGGAAACCGTCGACATCGGCAACCCCCACGTGGTCTGTCAGGTCGACGACCCGACCGCGATTGATCTCGCCGTCGCAGGCCCGGCGGTGGAACAGTTCTTTCCCGATGGTGCCAACGTGCATTTTGTTTCGGTGACCGGCAACCAGGAGTTGTTGCTTCGAGTCTGGGAACGAGGCGCTGGCATCACCGAAGCCTGCGGAACCGGCGCAACTGCCGCGGCTGCGGTTTTTCACCGCTGGGGACTGGTCGGAGAATCGGTGCGAGTGCAGATGCCAGGTGGTGACGTGACGGTTGGGGTCGGCGACGAACTGACCTTGACCGGCCAGGCCTGCCACATCGCCGACATCACGGTCGCTAATGCCTGATCAGGACCCTGAACTCCCGGCGATCTTCCTCGACGATTGGGACGGGGCCGACGATTGGGAAGGGGCCGACGGCCGTGATGACGTCGAAGGTCTCGAATCAGACGAAGAAAGCCACCGTGGGGCGTTTGGTGAGTTCGGTGGCGAAAGCGACGGCTTCATCGAACGAACGTTTCGTGAACGGATCGTCATCGTCGGTGTCACCACCGACGGGGGGAACGCTGAAGAAACCGACGCGTCGCTTGACGAGTTAGCGCTGCTGGTTGACACGGCGGGAGCCGATGCGATCAGCCGACTGCATCAACGGCGCCGGGCACCGGATCCGGCAACGTTCGTGGGGCGAGGCAAAGCCGAGGAGATCCGCGACGAAGCCGAACGTATCGACTGTGACACGGTGGTTTTTGACGACGAACTGACCCCGGCTCAGCAGTACAACCTCGAGAAGGTGTTGGGTCGTTCGGCGCTGGACCGCACCGCAGTCATCCTTGACATTTTCGCTCAGAACGCCAGCAGCCAAGAAGGTAAAGCGCAAGTTGAGCTGGCCCAGCTTCGGTATCGACTCCCTCGGCTGCGGTCGGTGGGGCGAACGTTTAGCCAGCAAGGTGGCGGAATCGGGACGAGAGGCCCTGGCGAAACTCAGCTCGAAGTTGACCGTCGCCGGCTGGTTCGACGGATCCACAAACTCGAAGCGGACCTCCGGCAGATCCAGGCCCATCGCCAAACCCAGTCCAAGCAGCGGTCCCGCACTCGGAACCGTGGGGTGGCCCTCGTTGGCTACACCAACGCCGGGAAGTCGTCGTTGCTGAACCAGCTCACACAAGCCGACGTGCTGGTTGAGGACCGCTTGTTTGCCACGCTCGATGCCACC
>JAFMKU010000014.1 GCA_017852795.1 Candidatus Neomicrothrix sp. | reverse complement strand
GCTCGATGAACGTAACCAACCTGACGAGCAACGGACCCGAGCGCTGCTGGCCGGGGTCATCGCCGATGGACGCTGCTATCCGAGTGTGACGATGTGGAAGGGCCGGGTCGGGATCCGGCTTTCGGTCTCGAACTGGCGGACCGACGGCGAAGACGTTCAGATCGTGGCGGACGCGTTCCGGGCGGTCAACGCAACGTTGTGAGCGACCTCCAGAGCTCACCAATCGCCGGGTAGTGTTCGGGCGGTGAGCATGGAAATCCCGCTTTCTGAATTGACCGAAGCTGCCGCATCGTACGGTCCGACGGCCTACGCCGCGGTGTCTGATCCGCAGGGGTCGCCGCGGGTCACCCATGTGCGTCCCCGAGCCGAAGCCGGGCTGCTCCATTTCGGTTTGGGGCGACGATCGGTTCAGCTTCTCGCCACCAACCCACACCTGACGTTGGTCTGGCCCGCGACCTCAGACCAGTCGATGAGCCTGATCGTTGACGCCGACGTCATCGGGGCCGCGAGCGAAGACGGCATCGTGCAGGTTCGCCCCACGAGAGCGGTACGCCACCGCCCTGCGCCCTAACGCGGATAACTCGTGGTTGGCGCCGGGACGAGCGGCGCAAAGGTCGAACCGTCGGGGTAGGTCACGGTAGGGCTCGGGGGAGGAAGCGTCGGGTAGTTTTCGCTTTCTGGATCAAGCCAGGCCGGTTCGGAAGTGGTGGCCGGAGTGCTTGAGGTTGGGCTGTCGCCCGACTCGGCGGGGTCCGGTGTTGCCCCCGACTCGGCGGAGTCCGAACTGTTTTCGTCCGAGGTCGATGGAGTGTCGGGAGATTCAGAGTCGTCGTTTGATCCGCATCCGGAAAACAGCAGCGAAGCGACGAGGAGCAGCGAGCACGAAACGATCGACATTCTCAGCGGGGAGCGTCGAAGGCTCTGGGGGAAGGCAACGTTGAGCATCGACGAATAGTAGCGGGTGGTGGCGCTGCGTTTCGGTCAGGTGCGGTGGCTCGACATCACCACCAGCGGCACACTGATTCCCAACTCGCGGGTCTTGATGGTGGCGATCTGGCGTCCGGGTTGCACCGCAGGTTTCGGGGTGCTGATGTGGGCTCCGAAAGCGTCGACCGACGCCTCGAAGGTGTCGGATTCCAGCGCCAAACCCCAGAGCATGGCCGACCCGTCACCTTGGGGTTCGGCGGGCCCGGCTAGTTCAAGGATGACGTCACCCAACCAGAAGAAGTCCTGTCGTCGCGCCTCGCCGTTGACGTCGAACGTGCGGATCCGGCGTCGTTCAAGCCCGGCGAGCATCAACGCCTGCGAGGTCCGTTCGACCGCCGGCGAAAGCATGACCAAATGATCGATGCGGGTGATGTGGTTCGGGTGCGGCAGTTCAGGGGCACAAACCACCTCGTTCGGGTCGATGGGCAGCCCATCCACCGGCTGGGTGAGGCCACCGATCGCTACCGCCTGAATACCGGAACCGGCCGTCGGGTCGCAGACGATGGTGGTGTTCCCGATCCGGATCAGGTCGCCGGTCGTGGCGAACCCCGCCGCCTGCCAATGGCTGATCGGATCACCGACACGAAGCAGACGAAGGGGAGATCCGGTGGGGTCAGCCATGCTTCAGCATCCCACGGGGCGGCGAGGTGGTGCGCACCGTGAGTCTCGCTAACGTCAGCGGCCATGGCCACGGCAGAGACGTTCGACGAACTCTTCGACCTGAAACGCGACGGTGATCAGTTCACGGCGCTCAGCGCTCGCTACCCGTGGGGACAGGTGTACGGAGGTCAGGTGGCGGCCCAAGGGTTGCTGGCTGCGGGGTTGACGGTCGACCCCGCGTTCGTTCCTCATTCGTTGCACGCCTATTTTGTGCGAACCGGGGTAGAGGACGAACCGATCGTGTACGAGGTTGAGCGGGTGCGTGACGGTCGTTCGTTCGTGACCCGGCGGGTGCTGGCCCGACAGCGCCACGGGATCATCTTGAACCTGTCAGCTTCGTTCCAACGTCTTGAAGACGAACCGGTAGCTCAATCCCTTTCGTTTCCTACCGATGTGGTCGGCCCCGGCGAGATTCCGTTGGCCGGTTGGACCACCGCGCTCGAACGTAGTCAGGCCAACGCCGACGGCAACTCGGCCCAGAGTTGGATCCGGGTGGTCAGCGATTACCCCGATACCCCGCTGATGCAGGCCGTGGCCCACACCTACACCAGCGACGACGTCCCTACCGAAGCAGTCGAGTTCGCCCACCCTCTCGGACGGTTCGATTACACCGACGAGCAGGTTCCGCGGCCCTATGTGGGAGCCAGCCTCGATCATTCAGTCTGGTTCCATGACCTGCAGCCGGCCAGCCAATGGACCCTTCACGACGTTCGGTCCCCGGGTGTTCGCGGTGGACGGGGGTTGGCCCTTGGCGAACTCTGGACGGCCGACGGCGTGCAGGTAGCCACCGTGGTGCAAGAAGTGCTTTTGCGGGTTGCCCGTTGAACATGACCCGCGTTCACCCGCTGGCTAGTGTCGGGCGATGACGTTTTCGTTGCGCCGCCCTGCGGCCCGAGTGGTCCTGCTTGATCGTGACGGTCGCATCCTGCTGATTCGGGCTGAGGACCCCATCGACCCGTACAAGCCTGACTGGTTGGAGATCCCTGGCGGGGGCATGGGCTGGAACGAAGATTCTGGGCAGGCGGCGCTTCGGGAACTTCACGAAGAAACAGGCATTCCTGGGGTTGAGATGGGCCCCTGCGTCTGGGTTCAGCAAACCCAGTATCAGTTCGCCGGGTACCACTTCGAATCCGACGACCGGATCCATGTCGCCTGGTGCGATGGCGGCGCCTACAACCCGCAGGGGCTTGAAGCGTTGGAGGCCGCGGCGTTTCTCGGCGCTGACTGGTGGTCGCTTGAGGATCTGCTGGCCGACCAAACACCCACCGTGCCGGTCCTGTTACGTGACCATCTCCCGGGTTTGGTCGCCGGCGATTTGCCGACCGAACCCATCGATATCACACCCCCTCCGGAATTCGGGGGCCGGATTAGTTCCCCACCGGCGGACGGCCACGCAGACCCAGCCACACCAGATCGGTGGCGTATTCAGTAACTTCGTTCAGGTCAAGACCGCCAGGGTTGAGCAGCCAGTATTTGCCGGTCGCTTCAACCATCCCCACCACCCCGCGAGCCATCAGCAAACGAGCTTCGAGGCTTCGGTCGGGGATGTCGGTCAGGTTGGCTATCGCCTCGGCCATCAGGTTCTCGAACCGTTCGACGATTTCAAGGAAATCGTTTTCGGCCCGAAACCCTTCACCGAATACCAACTGGAAATCTTCGGTGTGATCGGCCATGAACGAGAAGAACGACTTGATCCCGAAGCTGACCCGTTCGTAAGGGGTGGTGGCTTTCAGCACCGAGGCCACCACTTGATCGGTGAGCCGCTCCCCGATGTCGGTCATGAGCGTGAGGAACAGTTCGTGCTTGGATTCGAAATGCTGGTAGAGCACCGGTTTGGTGACCCCAGCCTCCTCGGCGATGGCGTCCATCGTGGTGGCGGTGTAGCCCTGAGCGGAGAACACCGAGATTGACGTCTCGATGAGTTGGGCGCGGCGTTCTGATGCGGGAAGGCGCCGGGTCATGAGCGTAGGTGAGGGGAAGGTGGATCCTGACGGTTCCGCTCCCGATCATCGGTTTCGGCAGCTTTGACTGCGTACGAAACAACGATGGCAGGTGCAAGTACGAGCGATCCGGCAACCATTGCGACGATGATGGCACGGGCGATCACCGAAGTGAAGTCACCCACGAGTCCGAAAAAGAACAGTCCGATTGCCAAACCAAATAGCCCGTAACCCAACCGTTGGCCGAGCCGGGCGAGACGGTCGGCGGTGCGCCGGCGGGCGAGGACCGGGTCATGCTGAGTGGGTTCGTTCACCCGATCAGGGTAGCCAACCGGCCTCGGTCAGGAGGGTTCGGAGGTTTGCGGTCATGGTGGACAGCGAGAAATGTTCGGTGGCGATCGCCCGGTTTCTGGCCAGCATTTCCGGGTCGGGCACGTTGAGAACCTGGCGAAGCGGTTCGGCAGTATCGGTTGGGAGCCACGTGAATCCGAGCGCTCGAAGTTCGTTGGCCACCGGGTAGGCGCCGACCGCGACAGGGAGGTCATGAAGCGCTGCTTCGATCGGCGGGTTCCCGAAACCTTCCCAAGTGGAGGGGAACAAGACGGCGTTGGCGGCACGGTAGAGATCGCTTGGGTCCTGCAGCCCCACATGGCCGGGCGGCACCGCGTGGATCACCCGACAGTTGGCCTGCGCGATCAGGCGCTGAAGTTCCTGTTCGTAGCCGTCTTCGGCTGGGCCCCACAGCCAATAGGTGCCGGCCACGGCTTCGGCGAGGGCGATAGCTTCGGCCACGTTCTTTCGTTCGATGGCCCGAACCGGGTGGGCCAACAAGGTTTCGGTGTCGGAAATCCCGAGCGCAGCCCGGACGTCGGGTGCGGTACCGCCCGTGGTGTCGGTGGGGAACCCGTTGTAGATCCGAGTGGCGGTGAGGCCACGATCGGCGAACTGTTGGCGGGTCAAGTCGTTGATGGTGACATGGCGCCAGGCCGGGTCGTCGATGGGCAGTTCGGTGATGTGGGCGAAGTGGTTGCGTTGCCACGGCGGGTCGTGGTGGTGCATGAGCGTTGGGCGGTTTCGGCAAACCGCGGCAACGGCTCGGGCGGCAGGCAGGTTGAGCGGAATCGTGCAGAGGTTCTCCACCACGATCAGGTCGGCGTCAGCCAGTGCCTCGGAAACCTCGCCGGGGTTGGGAGGTCGGGTGGCGCCGAGTTCGAGTCCGGCTACGGTCCTGTCGACCGGGCCCTCACCGGCCACCGTGAGGGTTTCGAAACCGAACGATTCCATGGCTCGTTGCCAGTGGCGAGCCACGATCGACACACCGTCGGTCAAACCCAGCCGAAACGAGACGAAGGTACAGAGGCTCATAGTGTCAACAATGCCCGATCCGAGCGAAACCCCCACCGTTGCTCAAGTGAAACCATTGGTTGCGAAGTTCATGGGAGACGCCTGGGTTGCCGAGGGCTACACCGCCCCCAACACCGATGTCTACCCCTGGCTGTGGCTGTGGGACAGCTGCTTCCACGTCTTGGTCTGGGCCGCTCTCGGGCGGCCCGATCGTGCCCTTAGCGAACTCGCCGCAGTGCTCGACTACCAAGACGAGACCGGTTTCGTCCCCCACATGGGGTATCAACTTGACCCGCAACACGCGGTGGGGTTGTGGGGCCGGGCGAACTCATCATCGATCACCCAACCTCCCATGTACGCCCACGCCCTCCGCTGGCTGGTGGATCACGGGGTCGAGGTTCCCGACGAACTGATTGAACGATCGGCGGCTGGGCTGCGGTTCCTCTTTGAGGTCCGGGCCCGCGACCACGACAGCGGACTCATCACCGTCGTGCATCCGTGGGAGACCGGCTGTGACGACTCGCCTCGCTGGGACCATTTCTGTCCCGGAGACGGTTTTGATCTGACCCGGTGGCGGCAACACAAGATCGACCTGTTGGCCGATATTCGGTTCGGTTCGGCGGGCTCACCGATCGCCAACCCCTCGTTCGCGGCGGCGCCGATCGGCTTCAACGCCCTAGTGGCCTGGAACGCCCGAGAGTTGGCGGCGATCACCGGCGATCAACACCTGATTGCTCTCTCTGATGAGCTCAGCGCCCGGATCGCGCAACGCTGGGATCGCAGGCGACGAACTTGGATCGACGGTGGCCCCAGCGCGACAACCTCCGGTTCGGTGCGCACCGCGGATGCCCTCTGTGCGTTGCTGGTTGTTGACGACCCGCAGTCCCAGCATGCTGCGTTCGCTGATCTGGATCGCGAAGGTGACTACGGCGGATCGTTTGGCCCGCGAGGGGTGCACCCCAACGAGCCCATGTATGACCCGTCTACCTACTGGCGGGGTCCGGTCTGGCCGCAGCTGGCCTACCTGCTGTGGTGGGCCGCCCGGACCAGCGGCGCACCCGATATGGCCGAACGACTGCGTCAACGAACCGTTACCGGCGCAGTGGCGTCAGGGTTCGCTGAATACTGGAACGGAGACACCGGGCACGGTGGGGGAGCGATCCCTCAATCCTGGGCCGGTCTGGCGTTGATCATGGCCGAGGCTTAGCGCCGACTGGCCCGACTCGAACCAGTGAGCGCCTCACCCTTATCGTGCTCGACGTAGCAGTGGATCCCTCGGTACCGGTTCTGTTCGTAGTTTGACCGGTTCGGGGTAATGACCCGAATCTCCAGTGCGCTCAGCTCGTAGGAGATGCCGACCCAGTCGCCAAATGACTGGTAGCAGGAGGCCATCGCGAAATCTTCGATGACGTCGAGACCAGGAAACGGGGTTTGGCCATCGGCCGGGTAGCTGAGGGTGTGAAAGATCTGCGCGTCATGGGGCGTTTCGCAGGGCAGCCGGGTTGTAGTCACCACTTTCTTTCCGCCGTCAAGGTGCTCGTCTCGGTTGAAACAGTCATCAAGACCCAGCGTGTATTCGTTGATGATTTCTCCGGCCACCGTCACCGGTGGAGCTTCGTCCCCGGTGGGCACGGTGCTTGGGGTGGTCGACGCTCCCGTGGTGAGCGCGGCCGCGGCGGCCGCTGCGGGATCATCGAGGTTTGGTTGGGAGTCGTTCTCGCTCGCGCAGCCGACCGCTCCCAGCAGAACGACAGACAGCACGGTGAGAGCGCGAAGGCGATGCACATTCGCGAGACTACGCCCGGTTGCCAACGTTGGGGAACCGTGGGCCATGAACCGAGGGGTCGTTCCTGGCGGTAGCGTTTTGGCGATGGCCATCATTTCCCTGACCGGCGTTGTTGCGCTGCTGGGCCGGTTCCCGGGTCTGGCGGGGGTTGATCTGACGGTCGAAGCGGGCGAAGTCGTCCTGATTCATGGGCCTAACGGTGCTGGAAAGTCGACATTGCTGCGGGTCTGTGCCGGTCTGCTGCGGATCGAGTCGGGTCACGGTCAGGTGTTGGGTCACGATGTTCGCAGCGAACGCCCCGCCATCCGACGGTCGGTTGGTCTGCTCGGCCACGACACCGCGCTCTATGAGGACTTGACGGTCACCGAGAACCTGCGGTTCTGGGCTCGGGCGTCGCGAGTCGAAGAGGCTCAGGTACCGACGGCGCTTGATCGTCTCGGTGTGCCGTCGCGCATCCATGACGTGGCGGTCCGCCACCTGTCAGCCGGTCAACGGCGGCGCACCGCGCTGGCCGCGGTGGTGGTTCGCCGGCCTCGCCTGTGGCTGCTCGATGAACCCCACGCCGGACTCGACGCCGGAGGCCGGGACTTGGTTGATGCGCTGGTCAAAGACGCATCCTCGGCCGGGGCGACGGTGATGCTGGCCTCGCATGAACTGGACCGCACCGTTGACCTCGCCACCCGCCACCTCGCCGTCGCCGGTGGGATGGTGGTCGGCGACCACGGACCGGAGGTGGATCATGCTCGCTGACATCGCGGCGGTGGCCGGCAAAGATCTGCGGATCGAATGGCGGTCGCGGGTGACCGCCAGTCAGGTCATCCCGTTCGCGGCACTGGTACTGGTCCTGTTCGGGTTTGCTTTGGACGCCAACCGTCCAGTGTTAGAGCGGGCCACCCCGGGCCTGTTTTGGATGACGGTGCTGTTCGTGACCAATCTGGCCGTGCAGCGTTCGACGTCGATCGAAACCAGCGACGGGGCGCGGCGCGCGTTGCTGCTGGCCGGGATCGAACCGGTTGCGGTGTTTGTCGGTAAAGCACTGGCGGTTGCCGTGGAATTGCTGGCCGTCGAAATCGTTCTCGTCGGTGGGGTACTGGTGTTTTACGGTGCCGAAATCGACGACTGGGGGCTGCTCGTTTTGACCTGCGTGGTGGCGACGATGGCGGTCGCCGCTGCCGGCACCCTGCTTGGCGCGCTCGTGGCGGGGATTCGGGCCCGCGAAACGGTCCTACCCATCTTGTTGTTACCGGTGCTGGCTCCGGTGCTGATTAGTGCCACCCGAGCCTTCGATGACGCCTTAGGCTCGGTTGCAGTGCAGGGATGGGCCTGGTTAGGACTCCTGGCCGGGTTTGGCGTTCTCAACAGCGGGTTGGGAGCATTGGCCTACGGCGTGCTCTTGGAGGAAACGTGACAACTCAAGTAGCAGCGCAAGATCGTGGCGACGGCGACCCGACAAGGGCTCATACCGGTTCTCGGGCCACCCGGGGACTGGGCTTGGTGGTGCTCGCCGGGCTTGTGGCGCTCGTGTTGTTGGCGTTTTTCGCGGCGCCGCCCGATGACGAACAAGGCGACGCGGTTCGGCTCATCTTCATTCACGTGCCCTCGGCGATCCTCACCTACGTGGCGTTTTTCACCACCGCGGCGGGTTCGGCCATGTGGCTCTGGAAACGTTCATCTTGGTGGGACATCACCGCACACGCCGCGGCCGAGATAGGCGTCATGTTTTGCGCGTTGACGCTGTTCACCGGTTCGATCTGGGGTCGCCCAACCTGGAACACCTACTGGGATTGGGGCGATGTCCGTCTGGTCACCACCCTCATCTTGTTCCTGCTGATGGTCGGCTATCTGGTCGTTCGGTCGTCGGGTGGCGACGACCCGGCCGTTTCGACTCGGGCTGCCATCGTCGGACTGCTTGCTGCGATCAACATCCCGATCGTGAACCGGTCGGTCGAATGGTGGTTCGACCGGACCCTGCATCAGAAAGCATCGTTGACCGACGGCAAACTCGAAGACCTCACTTTGTTCACGTTGGTGTTCGGGCTTGTGGTCGGTCTGCTGTTTTTCGTCTGGGCGATGATCCATCGGTTCCGGGTCGGCTGGCTCGAACATCAAGCTCGGGCCGAAGACCTCGACGAGGCGCTGGAAGCCCGACGCTCCGAAGCGGCCGCAGCTGGCTCGTCGGCTTCGGGAGGTGAAGCGTGACCCATCTCGGATACTTGCTCGTTGGTTGGGGCGTGTGGCTGGCTGCGTTGGCGTTGTACGGGTTTCGGGTAGTGGCCCGAGGTCGTCGCTTGTCGACGCGGGTCCCCGCGGACCGTCAGCGCTGGATGACCACCCGAGATCGCCCATGACTACTGAGTCGAACCTGACTCCGCAGGATCCCCGGCCGACGCGTCAGCGCCGGCGGGTCATTCCGTTGGTGGCCGCAGGGGCGCTGGTCGCCGGGGTGATGCTGCTGATCTGGAACTTGGTGTCCGGGTCGCTCTACTTCTACAACGCCGACGAGGCGGTGGCTCGCCGCAGCGAACTCGGTGCCGAACGGTTCGTGTTGCAGGGTTCACCCATCGGTTGCTCAATCGTGGAATCGGCGCTGGGTTCGGAGACGGTGGTGGCGTTCTCGTTGTCGTTCGGTGGGCGCACCGTGGACGTGGTCCATCGGGGAGATCCCGCCGACTTGTTCCAACCCGACGTGCCGGTGGTGCTCGACGGCAACTGGGTTGAAGGTTCACCTGAGGTTGAAGGGTTCGCAGGGATGGCTGGCGACGGCTGGTATTTCGCCTCGGACCGGATGCGGGTCAAACACGACAACGACTACCGCAACGACGAGGACTACGAACAGCGGTTGCAGCAAAGCGAGGCGCAGGCCGCAACCGGAGGATGTTCATGATTCGTCCGCTGCGGGTCTGGTGAAACGAGCGATCCGATGAGCAACGTTTCGTTGGGAACGATGGCGGTCTCGGTTGGCGTCGCGGCGGCGATCGCCGGACTGCTGGTGGTGGCGGCCGGTCTAGCCGGGCGGCGTAGCCGGTGGGCTTCAGAAGCTCGACTGTTGGTGTTCGTCATGATGGGGGCGGCGCTGGCGGCCTTTGTGGTGATGGAGCGGGCGTTGATCACCAGAGATTTCACGGTGGCGTTCGTCGCCGAACACGGATCCAGTCGAACCCCGGCGTTGTTTAACGTCGCCACTTTGTGGTCAGCGCTCGAAGGTTCGATCCTGCTGTGGACCCTGATCCTCTGCGGGTACGTCGTGGCGGTGGTCGTCAAGTTCCGCCATCAAGCCGAGGACCGCATGGTGGGTTGGGTCCTGTTGACGTTGTTCGTGGTGTCGTTGTTCTTTTTCTTGTTGATGTTGGGGCCCGCCGATCCGTTCATTCGCTTTGATCCACCGGTGGGCTACGACGGTCCCGGACCCAACCCGCTGCTACAGAACCACATTTTGATGGCGTTCCACCCTCCGGTGCTGTACCTGGGTTACGTCGGGTTTACGGTGCCGTTCGCGTTCGCGATCGGGGCGTTGGTCACTGGTCGGGTTGGGGAAGGGTGGTTGTTGGCGACCCGCCGCTGGACGGTGATGGCCTGGGGGTTCCTGACGTTAGGGATCGTGCTCGGGGCGTGGTGGAGCTACGAGACGCTGGGATGGGGTGGCTACTGGGCGTGGGACCCGGTCGAGAACGCGTCGTTTCTGCCGTGGCTCACCGGGACGGCGTTCATTCATTCGGTGATGGTGCAGGAGCGTCGGGGGATGCTTCGGGTCTGGAACTTGTCGCTGGTGATCGCCACGTTTTCGTTGACGATTTTGGGAACGTTCATCACCCGCTCCGGGGTGTTGCAGTCGGTTCATGCGTTCGTCGAGTCGGGTATCGGACCGGCGATTCTCGGGTTCTTCGCGTTGATCGTGATCGTTTCGTTGAGCCTGATTGCCTGGCGGGGCGACGCTTTGCGATCACCGGGCCGTATCGACTCGCCGGTGTCGAGGGAAGGGGCGTTTCTGGCCAACAACGTCCTGTTCGCAGTGTTCGCGTTTGTGGTGCTGCTGGGAACGGTGTTTCCGCTGATCGTCGAAGCGATCGACGGGCGGACCATTGCCGTCGGCAACCCCTACTTTGAGCGAATGACCATGCCGGTCGGGTTCGTGTTGTTGTTCTTGATGGCGGTCGCTCCGGTGTTGCCGTGGCGGAAAGCCAGCGGCGAAGTGCTCAGCACCCGGCTGCTGGGTCCGGCGGTGATCGCCGCGGTCACCATGGTGGTGGCGTTGCTGCTGGGAGCGCGCGGTTGGTCACCGCTGCTGGCGTTCGGGCTTGGCGGGTTCTCCGGAGGTTCCGCGCTTCGACAAGTTGCTCTGGCCTCGCGCCGTCAGGGATGGCGAGGTTTGGTGGGCCGGACCAACGGAGGAATGATCGTCCACTTCGGGGTGGTGTTGATCGCGGTGGCGTTCGCCGCCAGCCACTCCTATGTGCGGCAGGGTGAGTTCACCATGGTTCCCGGCGACCGGGTCGAGATTTCGGGCCACTCGCTCAGCTACGAAGGTTCCCAACTAGAGGAGCACAGCAACCGAGTACAACGATCGGCCCGGGTGCTTGTCGATGACGTCAAGGTGTACGAACCGGGCATCGCGACCTATCCGTTTGCCGGACAGACCATTGGCATTCCTAGTGTCCGCTCTACTTGGCGAGACGACATTGCCTTGTCGGTGTTGCAGTTCCCGGAGGGCGGCAACGACGAAGTAGTGCTGCGGGCCACCGTGCAACCGTTGATCGTCTGGTTGTGGATCGGGGGCTTGGTGATGGCGTTCGGTACCGTCCTCGCGGTTGTTCCGGGCCGTCGACGCGACCCGCTGCTACCGGCGTCGGCAAAGGTGGGGGCCCGAACCGCAACCAAACCCCAACCGGAGTCGGGGGAGGATTCGGATGCGTCGTGACACGCCACGAACCGCGGTGTGGGTCGTGGTCCCGATCGCGGTGGCTTTGGCGCTGCTGGTCGGTTTGCTGGCCACCCGGGACCCGTCGTCGGATCGTGCAGTCAACGGGATGGCGGTAGGGCGAGTGGCCCCGCTGACCGAAGGGGCAGATCTTGACGGGATCTGGTTTGACCTTGACCAACACCGAGGGCAGTGGGCGCTGGTCAACTTCTTCTCCACTACCTGCGTGCCCTGTATCGACGAACACCCGGAACTGGTGCGCTTCTCGGAACGCCACCGAGCAATTGGTGATGCGCTGGTGGTGTCGGTGGCGTTTGATGATTCGGTGGCCAACGTCAAAGCGTTCTTCGCGGAAAACGGAGGCGACTGGCCGGTGCTGACCGAAGGGGTTGGTTCCCTCGCGGTGGCTTACGGGGTGACCGCAGTTCCGGAAAGTTATCTGGTGGCGCCCAGCGGGGTGGTGGCGGCCAAACTGGTTGGCGGGGTCAACGCCGATGATCTCGACCAACGGATCGAGACGTTGTTGGCGGGGGTACAACAGTGACAAAACGAACGTTGATCTGGATGCTGGTCGCGGTGGTGTCGGTCTCGTCGCTGGTGTTCGCCGCGATTGATGAAGGACCGGCGTTGACCAACGCCGACCGGGCCTATGAGATTGCGAAAGACTTTGCCTGCCCGGTCTGTCAGGGTCAGTCGGTGGCGGAAAGCGACGTGGTGGTTTCGCGAAACATCCGCCGCCAGATCCGGGTCTGGGTTGATGAGGGTCGTTCGGACGGGTTCATTCGTGAGCAGTTGGTCGCCACCTTTGGCGAGGACATTGACTACACGCCGGCCACCGAAGGGATCACCAGTTTGGTCTGGATCGTTCCGGTGGTGGCTTCCGCGGTTGCCCTCTCGGGGTTGACCCTGGTTTTTCGACGGTGGCGCCTCGAAGGTGAATTGGAGGCCTCCGAAGACGACGAGGCCGTAGTGGCCCGGGTCCGGGACGGCCAGCGGTGAGCGATCCCGACCGTCTGGTTGAGGAGCGGGACTTCCTGCTGAGTTCGCTGGACGATCTCGACCGCGAATACGCGGCGGGGGACCTTGACGAAGCCGACTATCAGGCCCTGCGTTCGGATTACACGACACGAACGGCGCGGGTGCTTCGGGCGCTCGAAGGTCAAAACCTGGCTAACGACACGACCGGTGGCGCCCGCGGCAGAGCATCTAGCGGCTGGCTCTGGCTGGTTGGGGTCGCGGCGGTGGTGATACTGGCGTCGGTGGTGCTCCTTGCGTTTTCGGGGAACCGGGGTGAAGGCGACACGATCACTGGGGATATCAGGACCAGCACCCGGGAGTTGCTGTTCGACGCGCAACAGCAGTTTGGGTCCGGTGATTTACCGGCCGCGATTGCTACCTATGACCAAGTCCTCGACCTGCAACCGTCCAATACTGAGGCGTTGACCTACAAGGCGTGGTTGATGCGCCTGAGTGGCGAAGGTATCGCCGCTCGGCCACTGGTAGAAGACGCGGTGATGATCGATGGTAGTTATCCCGACGCCCGGGTGTTTGCCACGGTCCTGGCGCTCGACGAAGGCGACGCGGTCGCCGCTTTTGCCCATCTGGAGGCGCTCGATCGGCTGTCCTCCCCTCCGTTTATCGAACAACTCGTCGAGCAGCAGGGTTTACGGGAACGGGTTGCCGAAGCAGCCCAAGCCGAAGCGCTCGCTCGAGTGTCCGCTGTGCTGCTGGTTGATGAACCACCGCGGTTTTCCGCCAGCGGACTGTCGGTCAACGATGTGCTTCTGGCCGCGGAGGCGCTGGCCTCCGACAACCAATTGTTTGCCGGGTTAGAGATCCTGCAATCGGTGCTGGAAGAACGTCCCACCGATCCCGATTTGCTGGCCGGACAGGGATGGTTGCTGGCCCGCTCCGCGACCGAAGAATCGCTGGCAGCAGCCGAATTGGGGTTGAGCTACCTCGATCGGGCTTTGGCCGCCGACCCCAGCCATCCGGAAGCGCTCGTCTACCGGGCGTTCGTCCACAATTTTTTGGGCAACGTGAACGAGGCGGCGGTTGATCTAGCGATCTTTGATGGCCTACCGGTCCGGCCCGCGGATCTGAGAGTGTTGCTGAATGACTTCGGACTCCGGCAACAAGTAGGCGGCTAACCGCGGGATCAGCCCCTCGTGTTAGGTTGGATCGATGCACGTTCGCAGCGGATTTCGGCGGCTAGACCCGGGCCGGGTCGCAGTGCTACTGGTCATGACGGTCGGACTTCTGGCAGTAGTGACCCGCGATCAGTGGTCGTGGGTGTTTGCCTCCGGCGAGGCGCAAGAACAAGGTGTTGACGCGCAAACGGTGGACGTCGCCTCGCTCGATGAGCAACGAGAGTGGCTGTTTCGTATTGAGCCAGGGAACGGTTCGGCGGCCCGCTATCGGGTGGAGGAACGGCTCGCCGGGTCGTCCAAGATCACGGTGGGGACCAGCACCGTGATCGGTGGCGACATCGTCATTGACACGGTTGATCCGGCCGCCTCCGTGGTCGGCGAGGTCGTGGTCAACGTGGAAATGTTCACCTCCGATTCGTCGCTGCGAGACAAGCGGCTTCGGCATGACTTTTTGGAGTCGACGCATTGGCCGTTCGCCCGGTTTGTGACCACTCAGATTGAAGGCATGCCCGCGACCTTTGTCGCTGGCGAGCGGGCGGCGGTGACCCTCCAAGGTGATCTCACCATCAAAGAAACCACCCTGGCCGTGGAGTTCGCCGGAGAGGTACAAGTTGATGAGCAGCAGCTCACGGCCACGATGACGACCACAGTTCTCGGTTCGGCATTTGGGGTTGGCCCCATCAACATTGCCCGTCTGGCTCACACCAGCGACGAGATCGTGCTGGAGTTCGATCTGGTAGCCCAACGGGTCACCGGCGAGCTCACGGCCGGATCACTCGACACCGAACTTCCGGCCTTTGAGTTTGCCGGGGGCGCGTTCGCCGAACACGTGCAACCGTTGCTGGAACAGCGATGTGTGGGCTGCCACACCAGCGGAGGTCCAGGTTGGAGCACGCTGGCCATGGATACCGCAGCCGATGTTGCGGTGATTGCCAAGGACATCGCTTTGGTCACCGGGGCCGGATACATGCCCCCGTGGCTTCCGTCCAAGGACAGTCCGGCGTTTCACAACGATTGGTCTTTGAGCGCTGAGGAACTGCAGTTGATTGCCGATTGGGCGGCAACCGGTGGTGGTCTCGACGTTGCTCCAGACACCCCGCTTGTGGCTTCCCGAAAGCTGGTCAATCCCATACGCGAAGACCTCGTCTTGTTGCCGGCGCAAGCCTACGTTGGATCGGTTGATCGGCCCGATGACTATCGCTGCCAGATGCTTCCGATCCCGGATCCGGAGGGTGACGGCACCTGGATTACCGGGTTCACGTTCGTCCCAGATCAAACCTCGATCGTGCATCATTCGATCGTGACGCTGGTGCAAGCCGAGCTGGTTCAAGAGGCGCAAAGCCGTGACGGGGCCGACGGCAAGCCGGGCTGGACCTGCTACGGCGGGAACGGTCTGTCGGGCAGCATGGGCCAGCTTGCTGGTTGGGCACCAGGGCAACAGCCTTCACATTTTCCTGACGGTTACGGCATCTGGGCGCCACCTGGTTCGTTCGTTGTCAACCAGGTGCACTACCACTACGACCACGAAACCCCCGCCGATCGCTCGTCGGTGATCCTGCAAGAAGCCACGGCCGAACAGGCAGCGGCTGGCCTGAAGCGGGTGTCGAGCCAGAACTATTTGACCCCGGCCGAGCTGCCCTGCACCCCCGAGGAGGAAGCAACCGGGGCACCGCTGTGTGACCGCGACGCGGTGCTGGCTGAGGTTGGCGAAAAATATGGCAGGGGTGCGAGTTCCATCCCCGACGCACTCCTTGTCGCCTGCGATGGTGAGCTCGCCGACTACGCAAAACTCGACGGGACCACCTCACACAGCTCGTGTGATCGGCTGGTCGGACAGTCAGGCACGATCTATTCGGTGTTGGGGCACATGCATGAATTCGGTGCTTCGTACCGGATGACGTTGAACCCGGACACCGCGGACGAACGGATACTGCTCGACATTCCGGTCTGGAGCTTTGAGTGGCAGTTGAGCTACGAGCCGGTCGAGGAAATCAAGGTCACGCAATCGGACATCGTTCGGATCGAATGCTGGTGGGATCGAACGCTGCAAGCCATGCCTGAGCCCCGCTATGTGACCTGGAATGAAGGCACCGTGGATGAGATGTGTTTCTCCACGATTCGGGTGCTGCCCGACCGCTAAAGGTTCGGTAATTCCTGGTCGCCCGTTTCAAAACGGGCGGTGTAGCAGCCGCGGACGAAGTCGTGCCCGACGGTTTCCAGCGTCCAGACCGAACCTTTTTCGCAGCCACGACCTCCCACGATGGGCAATCCGTCACGCAGCAGATAGTTGAGTACTTCAGGGATGAGGTCGCCGTGGCTGCACAGGACCAAGTCGCCTTCGACCGAGGCTTCGCTTCTCAAGAGTTCAAGAAGGTTGACGACTTTGGCTCCTTCGGTGAGTTCTCGACGGCGCTCAACCACCAACCCCAAGCTGGCCGCCAGCGGTTCGACCGTTTGTAGGCAACGCGTAGCCTGCGAGGAGTAGATGCCTCTCACTGGTCGGTCAACGAAAAACCCACGGAGCGCTTCGGCTTGTTCGTGGCCCTGCTCGGTGAGCGGACGGTCAAGGTCGTCGCCGTCCCAGCGTGAACGGTCTCGGGCGGTGGCGTGACGAACCAGATGAAGGGCCATACCGGTTTAGAGCGTGACGTGGGTGACGCAGACCGCGTCGCCCCGGGGGAGCGAGGAAGCAGTGTCGGTGGCAGCGGGCCCGTAAAGGTGCGAAAGCATCCCTTGAACGATCCCGCGGTCAACCGCGCAGATCACCGGGTGTTCAACCACCGAGTCACCGAACGGACAGTGCTCAGCGACGATCTGCAAACCATCAGCGCCCTGTTCGGCGTGAGCGGCGAACCCGTGAGCGGAGAGGGCATCGGCTACCGCATGAAGGGCACCGCGAAACGACCGGTGGGTTTCTTCTGGTTCGATGGAGGCCGCCATCGCTCGCCCGTATTCCGAACCGACTTCTTCGGCCATGCGTTCGGCTACGTCGGCGGGGAGCAGTCGAAGGGCCCGGCCCAAAAGGCTGACCAGAATGTCGTCTTGTCGGACATCAACCGCGAGCCGGACTTGTGGTTCGGTCGTTCGGTAGCGTTTCGAGGGTCGTCCGACCCCGCCTTGGGGTTTGGCGATCGCAACTTCGAGATATCCACCAGAAGCGAGTTTGTCTAGGTGGTGTCGGGCCACGTTGGCGTGCAGATCAAAATGGCGGGCGCATTCTCCCGCGGTCACGCCGTCGGCGCAGTCGTGGGCATAGAGATAGATCTCTCGACGGGTGGGGTCACCGAAGGCGGCGGTGATCGCAGTGACCGTCGATGCAAACTCGGTGGGGCTGAGCTCTCGGCTCGCTGACGAATGGTTCGCGGCTGGGCTAGGGGAGGTCGCGGTCACGGCGGTATTCTACCTATGCCGGTAGGAGAAATTCCGGTCGCTGTGTTTGCCGTTGCTGGCGACGACCAGCGTTCCCCCGTCGGGTGTCGCAGGTCGCCACCGTTACTTGGAGTTTGCATGTCCCTTCATGAACAAGACGTGATCGAGGCCCTTCGGCCGGTTCAGGATCCAGAGCTCCACCGGAGCATCGTTGATCTCGGTATGGTCCGGTCAACCACGATCGACGGGGGGCACGTCGAGATCGGTATTGACCTGACCATCGCCGGCTGCCCGCTTCGCAACCGAATCCAAAGCGAAGTGTCCGAAGCGGTCGAAGCGCTCGAAGGCGTGAACCTCGTCACCATTGACTTTGGGGTGATGAACGATGAGCAACGGGCCAACGTGCGGGCGTTGGTTCACGGCGACCCGGCCTCAACCGCCGGTTCGCAGCCGGCTCATGGCCATGCCGAAGGGCGAGCGATTCCGTTCGCCCAAGCCGGAAACCGTACCCGCACCCTTCTGATCGCCTCCGGAAAGGGTGGGGTTGGCAAGTCGTCAGTCACGGCCAACCTCGGAATCGCTTTGGCTCAGCAGGGGCATTCCGTAGCGATCGTGGACGCCGACGTCTGGGGGTTCTCCATCCCGCGGATGCTGGGGGTTGAACATCCCCCGACCGTGATCGACGACATGATCGTGCCGCCCGAAACGCACGGCGTTCGCTGCATCTCGATGGGGTTCTTTGCCAAAGAAGACCAGCCGGTGATCTGGCGCGGTCCGATGCTGCACAAGGCCCTCGAACAGTTCCTCACTGACGTTTACTGGGATGAGCCAGATTTTCTTCTCGTCGACCTCCCACCGGGAACCGGTGACATTTCACTCTCGCTGGCCCAGTTCCTGCCCCGTAGCGAGGCGTTTGTGGTGACCACCCCGAACCCGGCGGCCCAGAAAGTCGCGCAGCGGTCGGCGTTTATGTTCCAACAGGTCAACATCGAGGTGAAGGGCGTGATCGAAAACATGTCTTGGTTCACCGGTGATGACGGACAGCGCTACTTGTTGTTCGGCTCGGGCGGCGGCCGTGAATTGGCTGATCGCTTGGACGTTGACCTGATCGGTCAAGTGCCGATGACCATTGCGATGCGGGAAGGATCCGATCAGGGTGAACCAATCGCAGCGATCGATCCGTCGAATGAGGCGTCGCAGGTGTTCGCTGAGATGGCAAAGTGGGTGTTGGCTCACGGCCCGAGCAAGCGAACTCATCCCGAACTGAAGATCAACTAGCCCCAAGAACCCTGGAGAACTGACGTGGACATTCGTATCGGAGTAACCGACAACCCTCGTGAGCTGGCCCTCAAGCTTGCCGCCGACAGTGACCGGGCATCGGTCAAGGCTGACGTTGAAGCGGCGCTGGCCGGCCAAAAAGAGGTGCTTTGGCTCATCGACGACAAAGGTCGCGAGGTTGCCATCGCTTCGGCTCGTCTCGCGTTTGTTGAGATTGGGCCTGAAGGCGGAAACCCGATCGGTTTCGGCTGAACCTGAACCTGAACCGGCCCGGTCACCTGACCGGGCCGACGAGGAAGCGTGTTCGAGGGAGGTAGGCGTTGGCCAGGCTCGCGGATCTAGCGGTTGCAGAGACCACGCTGACGTCACCGCAGGTGGCGCATCTACAACGGCTGGTGGCCTCCTGGTCGCTGCCCTGCGACCTAGCGTTCGCTGACCTGCTGCTGTATGTACCGACCAACGCCTCGGCTGAGGAATTCGTGGTGATTGGCCATGTGCGGCCCGCGACCGCGGCCACGTTCCACGTCAACGATCCGGTCGGTACCCGGGTGCTCCGGTCACAACGGCCGGCGATGAGTCGCTGCCTGCTTGACGGGCAACGGCTGGAAGTGCCGATTGCCTTTCCGCCGCCGGCGGGTGCGGTGGACGACACGGTGGAGGAAGGGGTTCAGGCCCCGATTGGGACACGGTTCCTGCTCGCCGATCATGTTCCGGTGCGGTGTGGAGACGAGATCATCGCGGTGATGGCCCGCGAAGGCGAAGCGGGTCTCACTCGAACCTTCGGACAGCTCGAGCGGGAGTACCGGGATCTTTTCGGTCGTTTCTGCCAGATGGTGGAAGACGGTTCGTTTCCGTTGGAACGAGCCGAGCAGTCCGGTGAGTTCCGTGAACCTCGGGTTGGTGACGGGGTGCTGGTGTTGGATCGCGAACGCAGAATTGAGTTTGCTTCACCCAACGCGTTGTCGGCGCTGCACCGGCTCGGTGTGCGTTCCGAAGTTGTCGGCCGGCGCCTTGATGCCTTCGGGTTGGCCGACGGGGTGGTGAGGCGAGCGCTCGAAACCCGGTTCAGCACCATCGCTGAAGTAGAACGCGCCGAAGTTTCGATCGTGGTTCGCTGCCATCCACTGCTCAACGGTGGGCGCGCGACCGGGGTGTTGGTGTTGCTTCGAGACGTCAGCGAGCTGCGCAGCCGGGACCGGTTGCTGGTGTCAAAAGACGCGACGATCCGCGAGATCCATCATCGGGTGAAGAACAACCTGCAAACCATTCAATCGCTCCTGCATCTCCAGCAGCGCCGGTTGGATTCGGCAGAGGCCAAGCGGGCGGTCGCGCAGAGTGCTCGACGCATCGGTTCGATCGCCATCGTGCACGAAACGCTCTCCAGCGACGCCACCGACGAAGTTGATTTCGATGTGGTGGCCCGTCGGGTTCTGCGCTTAGTCGAAGAAGGTTTTGATTCACCGGAACGGCCGTTGCGGGTCGGCATCACGGGCAGTATCGGTGAGCTCGCAGGCCAGATCGCCATGCCGCTGGCGGTGGCGTTGGCTGAGGTGGTGCAGAACGCGGTTGATCATGGTGAGGCGGGACGAAACCTTGAGGTCGACGTTTCGCTGTTGGCCGATCCTCGAGAAGTGGGGGTGCGGATCGTCGACAACGGTCCGGGTCTACCCGAAGGGTTCTCGCTTGACCGCGACGTTGGTTTGGGGTTGACGATCGTGCGGACGTTCATCATCTCCGACCTGGGCGGAACGATGACCATCGGTCGGGCCCATGACCGCGAGCCGTTGGGAACGGTGGTTGAGTTTCGGGTTCCGCGTCGACTCAGCGAAGCGACCTCAGTGGGTTAGTGCTCGCCTTCAGCGGGAACGTAACCGCACCACGCCGCTCCAAATGCTCAGAGGATGCTGAGTCGCTGCTGGCGGCGCTGGCGGCGGATGGCCCGACGCTCATCTTCAGAGGTGCCACCCCAGACGCCGGTGTCCTGATTGGTACTCAGGGCAAACTCCAGACAGGCCTCCCGGCAGGAGCATCCGAGGCAGACTTCCTTGGCGGCAGCAATCTGCTCAACGGCTAGACCGGTGCTGCCGATCGGGAAGAACAACCCGGGATCGGTGTCACGACAACGGGCGGCGTTGCGCCAATCGGCATTGTTGTAGAAAGCGTCTGCGGTCAGTGCCATTGGTTCCCCCATTGAGCCGTTTGGCGAGGCTGATCACGTCGATCAGCCCGGATAAGAACCTGTTCTAGTTCTTATCCGATGGATACGCAATAGGTTATTTCGGGTATTCGCGGTGGCTTGGGGAAATCGGTTACCACATCGTTAAAGATCGTTGAACAGATCGGCAAAGGTGGCGTGTCGCAGGCCCGCTGGTGGGGCAAACTGGGGGTATGTCCTCTCATCCGAACGTCATCGCCCATCGCGGAGCGAGAAACGTTGCCAGAGAAAACACGCTGCCGGCCTTTCGGCTGGCGCGCGAACTCGGCGCCGACTGGGTGGAACTTGACGCTCGTCGGACTGCAGACGGGGTGGTTGTGGTGCACCACGATGCGCATCTTGATGATGGGCGACTGTTGGCCGAACTCGCCATTGACGAATTGCCGGAGTTCATTCCCAGCCTGGCCGAAGCGCTCGAAGAGTGCCACGGGATGGGGGTCAACATCGAGATCAAGAACCTCCCCAGCGACCCTGACTACGACGCGGACCACCTGGTCTCGGACGCGGTCGCGGGGCTGGCTCGGGCCTATCTCGGCGTTGACCGGGTGATCGTCTCGTCGTTCAACATGGATGCCCTCGACCGGTTGGCGGCGGTGGACCCGGAACTGCCTCGGGCCTACCTGTTCAGCATCGGTGATCCGGTATCGGCAATTGACCGAGCGGTGGCGCATCAGATGGCCGCCATCCACCCCTACGACCCGATGGTGAGTCAGACGCTGGTTGACCGGGCTCGGCAGGCCGGACTCGCGGTCAACGTGTGGACGGTCAACGACGCCGAACGGATGGCTGAACTGGCCTCGATGGGGGTCGACGGCATCTGTACCGATGCCCCCGACGTTGCCCGCACGGTGGTTGACCGGATGGGTTAGCTGCTGGTCAGCGGCACGAGAAGCGACAGATGGTTGGGAGTCCACCGGAACCGGAGGCGTTTGCTGGTTCCCAGATAGTCGCCGTCCACCTGATAGGGCACGGGCGGGTCGCTTTCGATGGTGAGGTTGTGGACGTCGCGTTGCACGGTGAGATTTCGTCGGGAGTCAACCGGTCGGTGGAGCAAAGCAGACGACACCACCGGCCCGAGCGTGGCCAGATTCATGCGGTTGAGCGTGACCGCGGCGAGCGGTTCGTCGAGTCGGAGTCCAGGCACGAGCTCGATGCTGCGGTTACCGAGGAACGTGTACGGGTCGGCGTTCATCACCACCGTGAAATACCCGCTGGTTGTCGTCCGGCCCTGAGCGTCGAGCACCCGCATGGGTGCGCTCCGAAGGTTTCGCCGTCGGGCCCAGGTGTCAACCGCGGCATACAGAAATAGGGGATGGCCAGCCCAGCGTTTCCAAGGCCCTCGGCGTTCGACCTGCTCGACGACCGCGGCATCGAACCCGACCCCGCAGTGAAACAAGAAATACCGGCCTTCGACCGACCCCAGACCGATTCGTTGCACGTTGTCGGCCGCCAACGCTTCCAGCAGCACCCCGGCCGCGTCCACGCTGTCGTCGGGCAGTCCCAAGATTCGGGCGAACACGTTGGTCGAACCACCCGGAAGCGTCGCCAGCGCGGTCTGGCTTCCCGCCAGCCCGTTTGCTGCCTCGTTGAGCGTGCCGTCACCTCCGAGCACCACCACCAAGTCGAAACCGTCTCGGGCCGCCGACTGGGCCAAACGGGTGGCGTGGCCACGGCGACTGGTTTCGGCCAGCGTGACGTTGTGGTCGGCCGAAAGCGCTTTGTGAATCACGACCCGGCGCCGGGCGGTCACCGATGAGGCGACAGAGTTCACGACGAACAAGATCCGCACGCTGAGACGCTAGCAGCGGAGAAGCGACGAAAGTTTTCCGAACTTTGGCATTCGCCCAATCGCGCAAAACGTTGCCGACACTGGCAGACTTCGACCTTATGAAGGTTGTTGTTTGTGTAAAGCAGATCCCCGACCCGGCCGATCCGGGTGCGCTCGACCCTGAGACCAAGACACTCAAACGGGACTCGAAGCTCATCCTTGACGACTCGGACGCCTACGGGGTTGAGATGGCTCTCCAGCTCGTCGATGCTGCCGGTGAAGGCGAAGTTCACCTGGTGTCGATGGCCCCGAACAATGAGGTCGCCGGTCTTCGGACCGCGTTGGCGATGGGCGCAGCCAGCGCCACCGTCGTGAGCGACCCCGCGCTGCAAGGCTCCGACGCGTTGGCGACCGCCAAGGTGCTGGCCGCCGCGATCGCCAAGCAGGAGCCTGATCTGGTGCTGGCCGCTACCGAATCCAGTGACGGCTACACCGGTACCGTTCCCGAACAAATCGCCGAACTGCTGGGGCTCGCCTCGGTGACCTTCGCCAAGTCGGTCACGGTGGAGTCGGGTCTGGCCAAGGTAAAGCGTCAGACCGAAGCAGGTTTCGACGAGGTCGAATGTGCGCTGCCGGCGCTGGTGTCGGTAACCGCTGGTGTGGTCGAACCCCGCTATCCGTCGTTTAAAGGCATCATGGCCGCCAAGAGCAAGCCCGTCGATGAACTCGATCTGGCCGGGGTTGGCCTTGACGCCAGCCAGGTCGGATGGGCCGGTGCGGGTCAGGAAATTGTTTCGATCACCGCGGCAGCTGAACGCGAAGCCGGTGAAGTCATCGAAGACGAGGGAGATGCCCACGAACGAATCGTGGCGTTCCTCGACGATCTGAAGGTTCTGTAGGGAGGAAGCTGATGGGACTCGACAAGATTTGGGTATTCGGCGAAACCAACGGTGACTCGGTCGCCACGATCACGTTGGAAATGCTGGCCAAGGCCCGCGAATTGGCCGACACCGTAGAGGTGTTCATGGCTGGTGACGGCGACGACTACGCCGAGGAGCTTGGCGATCATGGGGCGCAGACCGTGTACGCAACCGGTGACCTCAACGGGGCCATGCAGGGCGTTTCGGTCGCTTCGGCGGTTGCCGCCGCGATCGCCGGTGGCCTTGACGCTCCGGATGCGTTCCTTCTGGGTACCACGCAGGACGGCCGAGACGTGGCGGGGCGCCTTTCGGTAAAGCTCAACCAGTCGGTGATCACCAACGTCGTGGATCTTGAAGTCGACGGCGACACGCTGGTCGGTTTGGAGCCGGTCTTTGGTGGAACCACCGACGTCAAGACCAAGAACACTTCCGGTACCTCCGGCATCTTCCTGGTTCGCCCCAAGTCGTTCGTGGCCGAAGCAGTCGGTGGCGCCGAAGCCGACGTCGAAGACCTTGACGTCCCCGACCTCGGAACAACCGGCGGCGCTCGAATCCTCAACAGTCACGTCGAAGAATCGGACGGACCCAAGCTCGATGAAGCCGCGATTGTGGTTTCGGGTGGCCGTGGGCTCGGCGACTCCGAGTCGTACGCCATGGTTGATGATCTGGCCAAACTGGTGGGTGGCGCCCCCGGAGCAAGCCGGGCCATCGTTGACGCCGGTTGGGTTCCCTACAGCTACCAGGTTGGTCAGACCGGCAAGGTAGTGAAACCGGCCGTCTACATCGCCTGCGGTATTTCGGGTGCGACCCAGCATCTGGTGGGCATGAAGGGTTCAAAGACCATCATTGCCATCAACAAAGACGCTGAGGCCCCGATCTTCGCAGTAGCAGACCTCGGGATCGTTGGTGACGTCCACAAGGTCATGCCGAAGTTGATTGAGGCGCTCAAGTCTCGCTAACTGGTTTCTGGTGGTCCTTTGGGACCAGCAACCGTTCAGGTAACGAAAAGCCCTCCGGTGAACAACCGGGGGGCTTTTTCGTTCGGCGAGACTCCGGCCGGCAACCGGGAGCGCGACCAACCGGGAGCTCGACCAACCATGAGCGCGACCAACCGGGGTGGAAAACGAGAAATCGCCGCCCGGGGAAGACCCGTAGCGGCGATGCGATTTACCCAACATAGCACATCCAATTTTTCGATGTCGGGTTTTGCCACAAGTTTTTTCTCGGTTCTTGAGCAGGACCAAACATCCGCCCATTTTTCGTAGTTTTCGGGTCTAAGCGGACCGAAAAGGCTCGCAGAGACGCCGGACTGGCCTTAGACCAGCGGCCAGGGCCAACGCCGGCCACCGCTGTCATCGGCCGGAAAGCGGCCGGCCGTGGCTAACGCCGCAATCCGGGATGTCATCGCGGCCCGCTCAAACGGAGAGAGCAGCTCGTCCAATTCGCCCGGGAGCTCACCGTGGAGGCGCCAAAGGTCCTCCAGCCAGGCTTCGTCAAGCGGTTCTCCGGCGAAATCCCAGATCACCGTGCGTAACTTGAACTCTTGATGAAACGCCACCCCGTGGTCAATGGCCCAAATCTGTTCGTCGGTTCCCAGCAGGCAATGCCCGGATTTGCGGTCGGTGTTGTTGATGACCAGATCAAACGCGCAGATCTGCCGGAATTGCTGGTCGTATACCGTTGTCGCTTCGCGCAGTGAGAAGTAGTGCTCTTCGTAGATCGACGGGACGAAAAGCTGCAACGAACCAACCCCGTGGGCGAGGTCGTGGCGGGCAATGGTCGGAGGGACCAGATCCCAACCCAGCGCCTCACTGGTGATGTAGGCGGCGACCTCACGGCGGTACAGGCCGTCGGGAAAATCCCAGAGCGGCGATTCTCCGGCTGCGGGCTTGTAGATGGCTTGCGCAACGTGCTCGTCGTGGCTGAGGTTGACCAGAAAAGTCGCGTTGCTCGAATACGGCATTCGGCCGACCAACTCGGCGCTTCCTTCGGCGAGGAGCAGCAGCGCTTCCCGGTTGGGGATCGGCGGCCGGTCCAGAAACGGCGAGTTGTTGGTCATGAGTGTTTCCGGCGCCTCACCCGGTGCGCTAGTTGCTGCACGCGCACCAGCCACCGAAGCGGGGACTGAGCGGTCGCCCGCAAATCTCACAGGGTGGTCGGCCCGACTCGACCACGGTCCGGGAACGTTCGATCAGCCCCGCGACCTGATCAAGCCGCAGCGAAAACCGGGCTTGGGCCGGTTCCCGGTCGTCGTCAACCAACTCCTCAGCAATGATGATGATGCGTTCGTCAAACGACTGGTAGGCGACCCCCATGGCACCAACCGTCCATGCTGCGACCGCCGGTTCGCGCAACGAAAGGTCGCCAGGGGCCGAGGCGCTGGGGATCAAGGGCAAGTCGGTGAGAACCCGTTCGAGATAGTCGGCGAGACCGGAAACCTGCTGCTTTTCGAGTCGCAACGAAAGCAGTTCTCCATCGCCTCGGCACTGCAAATAAAACACTCGTTCGCCGAGCGGACCGAGGGTGCCGACCGTGAAGAACTCCACGTCATCAAACGAATACGAGTCGGTCATGCCAGACCGGGATTAGCCGTGCCGGCCGTGGAGTTGACCGTGGTGACCAACGGGCCTTCCGTGGTGTACACGACACAGGTAATCGAGCACGGCGAAATCACGATCCGTTGAAAGAGGTCGAGGTGGGTACCGGTGGCATCGGCCACGATCGCTTTGATCACGTCAGCGTGGCTGACCGCCACGATGGTTTCGCCGGGATGCGCCGCGACAAGTTCGCGGGTTGCGGTTAGTGCTCGGGTTTGCATCTCACGAAACGATTCGCCACCAGGAAAGCGGAACCCGCTGGGGTGACGTTGAACCGTCTGCCAAGCATCCAGTTTGCGAAGATCGGCGAGTTTGCGTCCGGTCCATTGACCAAAGTCGCATTCGTTCAGGCCGGGGGCTTGTCGCACCCGAAGTTTGCGGGCCCGGGCGATCGGCGCCGCGGTTTCGCGGGTGCGTTCCATGGGCGAGGCGTACACGGCGGCAACCGCGGGAAGCTCAGCGATGCGAGCCGCAGCCGCCTCAGCCTGGGCTTGACCCGCCTCGGCAAGGTGCAGTCCTGGGGTGCGTCCCGGTAATGAGGCGCCGGTCGTCGGGGTCTGTCCATGTCGGACGAAGATCACCGTTGTCGGAGCAGGAGGGCTAGATCGTCGGACCATCGACCTCTCAACGTAGCCTGCACGACGTGACGACGAGAGATCGGAAATCGACAGCCAACGAGCTTTCGGTGCTGTCAGCAGAGATCGCGGCGTGTCGCGCCTGTTCTCGGCTCGTCCAATGGCGGGAACAGGTAGGACGCGAAAAACGAGCGGCGTACCGAGACGAGCAGTACTGGGCGCAGGGTGTCCCCGGGTTCGGTGACCCCGATGCTCACCTGATGGTGGTGGGGTTGGCCCCCGCCGCGCACGGAGCGAACCGCACCGGTCGGATGTTTACCGGCGATCGCAGCGGCGATTGGTTGTATCGGGCCCTGTACCGAGCCGGGTACGCCAACCAGCCCGAATCGGTTTCCCGCGACGACGGACTGGTCCTGACTGGCGCCTGGATCACTTCACCGGTCAAGTGCGCGCCACCCGACAACAAACCGTTACCCGACGAGCGGGACACCTGTCGGCCGTTCTTCGGGCGCGAACTGGCGCTGCTACCCAACATCCGAGTGATTGTGGCGCTCGGCGGTTTTGGCTACCAGGTGGCCTGCCAGGAGTTGGGGGTTCGCCCCCGGCCCCGTTTCGGTCACGGAGTCGAAGTCCCGCTCGGCGACGGACGGACGCTCGTTTGCAGTTATCACGTCAGCCAACAGAACACCTTCACCGGTCGGTTGACCGAGACGATGCTTGACGATGTCTTTACCCGAGCCCGTGAGCTGGGTGGCACCAACCCCGAACCGGGGCGCTAACCTCTGCTACGTCATGGCTGCAAAAACTCGTGTCCTCGTTCTGGTTTCGTTCCTGTTGAGCTTCTCGCTGCTCGCCTCTTCGTGTGGGTCGTCAAATGACCCCAAGACGTGGGCGGAAGCCGGCGTTGAAGGCAATGTGCAGACGAATTTCTATCGGGCCTGCACCGAAGCCAATCAGGACGGCAGCGAGTTCAGCCTCAGCGACAGCCAAGTGCGGGTGCTCTGCGAATGTTCGTTTGAGAAGTTGGTCAGCTACTTCGGCGGCACGCTCGGTGACGACGGGGTGTTGACCGACGCCTCCACCCCGGGTGCCGGTGGCGGCTTCAGTGACTTTGCTCAACTCGACAAGGACCTGCGCAACGATCCCAGCATCATCCCGGCCAGCGTCGAAGCGTTCCTGACCAGCTGTGGTGCGCTCGCAGCGGGGACCAGCGGTTCCTAAAACCGGACCGGCGGGCCCGGGTAGCTAACGGGAGCGGAATCGTTTCCGCTACCGTGCCGCTATGAACCAGACCACCGGCACCGCATCTCTTGACCTCTCCTTCGTGCGGGCCCAGTTCCCGGCGTTCGCCCATCACGAGACCGGCTTCTGGGCTCATCTAGAAAACGCGGGTGGGAGCTATGTGCCCCGTCAGGTCGTCGATCTGCTCGCCGAACTGTTCGCCCATTTCAAATGCCAACCGGCGTGGGATTTTGGACCGTCGGTCGCGGCTACCGAAGCCATGGACCGAGCCCGAACGGTGATGGCCGAACTGTTTAACGCCGGACAGGACGAGATCCATTTCGGACCCTCCACCAGCCAGAACACCTACGTGCTCGCTCATGCCATGCGCCCCATGTGGAACGACGGTGACGAAATCATCGTCACCAACCAAGACCATGAAGCCAACTCGGGGGCGTGGCGGCGGCTGGATCGCACCGGGATCACCGTTCGAGAGTGGCGGGTTGACCCGCAGACCGGCTGTTTAGACCTCGCCGATTTGGTTCCGCTGATCAACCAACGAACCCGAATGCTGGCGGTCACCCACGCGTCGAACATCGCGGCGACCATCAACCCGGTGCGAGAAATGGCCGACATGATCCACGCGGTCGGCGGGCATCTGGTGGTTGACGGGGTCTCGTACGCCCCTCACGGGCTCACCGATGTCAAAGCCGCCGGCTGCGATGTCTATCTGTACTCGAGTTACAAGACCTACGGGCCTCACGTGGGAATGATGTACACCGACGCGGATCTGCTGGCCCGCATGACGAACCAGGGTCACTACTTCAAACAAGGCGATCCGGTGGCGTACCTGACTCCGGCCGGACCGGACCACGCAGCGATCGGAGCTACGGCCGGGATTGCCGACTACTACGACGAACTTCACCGTCACCACTTTGGTTCGTCAACGGCATCGCGCTTTGAACGGACCCGTGAACTGTTCGACCTTTTCGGCGCCCATGAGCAAACCGTGATCGAACCGCTGATCGACCTGATCAACGCGGCTCCCGACGTGCATCTGGTTGGCGCTCCGGTCGCCGATCATTCGGTGCGGGCCCCGACGGTGGCGTTCCACACCCCGAGGCAGTCGTCTGAGTCGATTTATCGTGCGCTGATCGACGCCAAGGTCTCCTGCGGGTTCGGAAACTTTTACGCCCACCGACTGATGGAGGCGTTAGGTCTCGACATCGATGACGGCGTGGTTCGTTTGTCTGCCGTTCACTACACCACCGACGAAGAAGTAGCTCGGGCCTGCGAAGTGCTCGACCAGGTGTTTTCCTCCCGGCTGGGGTAACCCAACTGGGCGGTTGGGGTGGCCCAACTAGCAGGTTCGGCCGGCTGGCGTTCAGGAAACCGACTGCGGAGAATCGGACGGTATGGCGGTCTGGTTTCCTCGGGCCACCAGTTTGCCGTCCGCGTCGTGCAGTTCGCCGGTGGCAAACAACAACCGTCGGCCCTGTTTGGTAACCACCCCGGTCGCCGTTAACGGACCCCGTACCGGGCGCAGAATGTCAACGGTGATCGTGGCGGTGGACAACCCTCCCGCGGCAAACGCCATAGCCATGTCGAGCATGGCTGTGACCAGACCTCCCTGAACGACCCCGTCGCCGATCGTCCAATGTGCTTCGGGAACAAACCGGAGGGTCACCCGGTCGGGTTCTTGGGAAACGACTTCAGGTTTGAGCAGGTTCACGATCGATGTTTGTTCCAGCGGCGGGAGGCCGCCACCGGAGGACACCAGACGCGGTCCGGTTGGTTCGGGTGTCACCGGGGTTCGGTCGCCCACGGTCAGGCCTCAAGGCCGACACGAACCGCAGGCTGCGCCCAGTCCGGCCAGCGGCTCCGGCTGTTCGCGGCTAACCGATGCATCAGCGCAATGGCGGCGGGGTCGTCGTCACCGGGCCGGGTTTCGATCACCCCGTCTTTGACCATGGCATCGATCACGGCCCGTCCGAGTTCGGTGCGTACCACGGTCAACGTCCAGTCGGTGATGTTGCCGATTCCACCGGTCGAGATGTCGGCGTGTTCGGCCGCGAAATCAGGGCAGTGATGGCAACCCTCGCGGGTCCAGGCGTGACATTCCTTGAGGTTGATCTCGTGATAGCCACCGTCTTTGGTCCAGATCTGGAACACGCCTTTGATGTTCATCTTGGCGATGTTTTCTCGCTTCAAGCCGTACTTGACCTCAAAGAGTTCATCGAAGAGGGAGTCGTCGAAGGATTTGGAGCAGAGCAGCCCGATGTTGAGCTTGATCGGTTTGGAGACTTTGCCGATCTTGCGGTGCCACATGACCGGCGCCACCGACGTCTGGCAGCTCATCCCAACCAGCGCGAGTCGTTCCAGCCCTCGTTGACGAGCCTCGTCGTAGGCGATGGTGTTGGCCGAATAGGTGTAGCGGCTACCCGCCCCCCGCAGCACTTCGTCCCGGTCGGTGGCCACCATCGGGAACGCTTTCCAACCCGGCTCACCGTTGGGGAGGCTCTCAACTCCAGAAGTGAGCGCCCCGTCGATGATGTTGTTTTCGAGACACCAGATGAGGATGGCTGACACCAGCCCACCGTCCTGGCCGGTTTCGTACACGAAGTCGTCGCTGGCTCGGGTCAGCAGAATGTCGGAGTAAATGCCAGCGACTTCGTCGTCGTTGCGCTTCCGGCCGTGGAGGTGTTCGTCGGCTTCGGGTTCCCACATGCGGAAACGAGGACAGGCCCGAGTGCACGACGTGCAACCCTTCTGTCCGTGCCCGCAGTCGCTGGGCCCGAGTTCGTCTTCGAGATGGAACGGCTTGTAGGCACCTGGTTCGTGTTCGTACCCGATCACGTCATGGGGACATGCGATCACGCATCCGGCACAACCGGTGCAGAGCCCGCTCAGGATCACCTCGTCGTGGAGTTCCTTCCACTGGTACGTCCAACGTTCTTTTTTCGGCGCGGTGGTGTCCGGCGAGGTGGTGGCCATCGGCACAACCTAGCGGAGATGACCTAGCCGAGAGATAACCGTGCCGGACCGACGCCGACGACAAGCCGGTCGGTTCGCCGCCGCGCCAACCGGAAAAAGTGAGCGCCCTCGGCAGGACTCGAACCTGCGCACACGGCTCCGGAGGCCGATGCTCTATCCGCTGAGCTACGAGGGCTGGCTTCGTTGAGCGAAGCGATTCGTCACACTACCGGCAAACAACCCTCAGACCACGAGAGGGCACCGGTAGGATCGTCGGTTCGAGGTCGGAACAGACAGGGATGGCATGGACATTCGAGAACATCTTCGATCCGGGTTGAGCGCCGCGTTGGCTCAGGTCGGTGTGGACAGCCACGACCTCGAGATCGCCCTAGAGCGGCCCGCCAATCGCGACCACGGAGACTGGTCGTCGAATGTGGCGTTGGTAACTGCCAAATCGGCGGGAACGAACCCGCGGGCGTTGGGCCAACAACTGGTCGACCTGCTGGCCGCCGACCCACCACCCCACGTCACGGCAGTGGAATTAGCTGGCCCAGGATTTGTGAACTTCCGCCTCGCCGACACATGGCTCCACGACGTCCTCACCGACGTGCTCGAACAAGGCGAAGCCGACTACGCCCGGCACAACCTCGGAGCCGGTGCGCGCCTCAACGTCGAGTTCGTCAGTGCCAACCCCAACAAGCCGCTGCATGCTGGCCATGGTCGCGGTGCCTGCTACGGAGATTCGATCGCTCGGCTTCGCGAACGTTGTGGGTATCAGGTCACCAGAGAGAACTACATCAACGACCGGGGCGTACAGATGGCCCGCTATGGAGAGTCGCTGGCGGCTCGCAAACGCGGTGAAGAACCCCCCGAGGACGGCTACCAGGGCGACTACCTCATCGACTGGGCCGCCGAAATGCCCGACGATGCCGACCCGTTGGACTGGGGCCGCGAGCGGGCGTTGGCGAGCCACCGAGCCACCCTTGCGCAGCTCAACGTGCACCACGACGTCTGGTTCAGTGAACGGTCGATGGTCGACAGTGGAGCGATCGACGAGACGTTGTCGGACCTTCGAGAACGGGATGCAGTGTTTGACCACGACGGTGCGGTTTGGTTGCGTACCACGGCGCTCGGCGACGACAAAGACCGGGTGCTGGTCAAAGGGGATGGCGATCTCACCTACCTCACCCCCGACATTGCCTACCACCGTGACAAGTTCTCCCGGTCCGACCGGTTGTTCAACGTGTGGGGTGCCGATCATCACGGGTACGTGGCTCGCATGAAAGCCGCGATGCAGCTGCTGGGTCACGACCCCGGTGAACTCGAAATTGCCATCACCCAGATGGTTGACTTCACCCGCAGCGGTGAGGAAGTCAAGATGAGCGGCCGCTCCGGGGATTTCATTGCCCTTGACGACATCATCGCTGAAGTCGGCCCCGACGCGGCACGGTTCACGTACCTGATCCAGTCGGTGGACTCCCGCCAGACATTCGATCTGGACGTGGTGGCCGAACAGGGGATGGACAACCCCGTTTTCTACGTCCAATACGCCCATGCCCGGATCTGTTCCATCGTGAGCCGGGCCGCCGACGCCGGGTTCCGGCCGGCCCCGCTGGCCGAAACCAAGATCGAACTGCTGGTACATCCCCGAGAGCTCGAAATCCTGCGCAGTTTGCAGGAACTCCCCGATGTGGTTCGGTTGGCGTGTCTCGACAACGGTCCGCATCGGGTGGCGGCCTGGGCTCGTGAGCAGGCCGCGGCGCTGCACGGGTTTTACCATGAGTGTTATGTGGTTGGTGATGGGGTGAGTACCGAAGTGACCCAAGCCCGGTTGGCGTTGGTGGCTGCTTCACAGGTGGGCCTGCGAGTTGCCCTTGATCTGCTCGGGGTGTCCGCCCCGGAAAGCATGTAGAGGTCGGCGATGCGTCCCGTTCCCCTTCGGCTCCTGCCTGAAACCTCCGAGGTCATCGACGGTGTGCTCCACATCGGTGGCTGCAACACGCTTGATCTCGCGGCCGAATTTGGCACCCCCGTGTTCGTCTACGACGAAACCCATCTCCGTAATCGCTGCCGCGAAGCGGTCGCCGCGTTTGGTCCTGGCGTGGCCTACGCCACCAAAGCGTTTCTTTGCACGGCGATGGCGCAACTCGCGCATCAAGAAGGCATGCATCTCGACGTTGCCACCGGGGGTGAGCTTCAGGTGGCGTTGCTCTCCGGTGTCCCCGCCGAACATCTGGTCCTGCACGGGAACAACAAGTCGATGGCCGAACTGCGCATGGCGGTGGAGGCCGGGGTTGGACGGATCGTGGTGGACAGTTTCGATGAACTGGACCGGCTCGATGAGCTGGCGAACGAAACCGGCACCGCACCGAAGGTGCTGCTCCGGTTGACCCCCGGTATCAAAGCCGAAACCCACGAGTTCATTTCGACCGGCCAGGACGATTCGAAGTTCGGGTTCACCGTTTCTAACGGCACCGCAGCCGCCGCGTTGCAGCGGGCTCGGTCGTCAGATTCGGTTGAGCTGGTTGGAGTACACGCCCACATCGGGAGTCAAGTGTTTGCCGCGGGGTCGTTGGGTCGAGCGACCGAAGTGTTGGCCGGGATCGCCAACGAGTACGAGGTGGAAGAGTTGTCGGTCGGTGGAGGGCTCGGGGTGGCCTACGTCGACGACGAACGGGCCCCGACCATCACCGAATGGGGTCGGGTGGTGCGCGAAGCGTGTCGGGACGCCGGTGTGTCGGCTCGGATCACCGCCGAACCCGGACGGTCGATCGTGGCCGATGCCGCGGTGACGTTGTACACGGTCGGCACCATCAAGCATCTGCCGGGGATTCGTACCTACGTTTCGGTCGACGGTGGGATGAGCGATAACCCGCGGCCGGTGCTGTACGGATCTGGCTATGAGACGTTCCTGCCCCGAGCGGTGGCGGCCGATCGTCCGCAGGCTGTGACGGTGGTCGGCAAACATTGCGAGTCCGGTGACATTCTGGTTCGAGCGGGGGCGTTGCCCGAAGACTTGGCTGTCGGTGACGTGCTGGCCACCCCAGTGACCGGGGCGTACGGCCATTCGATGGGGTCGAACTACAACAAGGTGCTGCGTCCACCGGTGGTGTTCGTAGCGGACGGTGAGGCCCGGCTTGTGGTTCGCCGCGAGACTTTCGACGACCTGATCCGGCTCGACGTCTAGGCCTTCGGTTCGCCGGTCATGCGGGTTGCTGCCGCCCGCCGGTACGATCAGCGGGTGCCGAAACTCTCCATTGGACTGATCGGATGTGGCACCGTCGGTGGTGCATTCGTTGAACTCCTGACCGAACGTCGGGAAATCATCGCGACGCGCACCGGGGTCGAGTTAACCATCGGCCAGATCGCGGTTCGGTCCCCCGAGAAGTACCGTGACCGAGGAATCGCCGCCGAACTGTTCACCGACGATCCCCAATCGGTGGTCGAAAATCCTGAGATCGATGTCGTGGTTGAGTTGATCGGTGGTCTCGATCCGGCCCGCGCACTGATCCGACGGGCCCTTGAACTCGGAAAGCCGGTGGTGACCGGCAACAAAGAACTGCTAGCGGCGCACGGCACCGAACTGTACGCAGCCGCCGCCGCGTCCGGAGTCGATTTGTTGTTCGAAGCCGCGGTCGCCGGTGGGATCCCGTTGGTTCGGGTGTTGCGGGAATCGCTGGTCGGCGAAGACGTCAACCGTGTGACCGGAATTATCAACGGCACCACGAACTTCATCTTGACCAAGATGGCCGAGGAGGGTGCCGATTACGCCGACGCGCTCGCTGAAGCACAACGGCTGGGCTACGCCGAAGCTGACCCGACCGCGGATGTTGAAGGGTTCGATGCCGGCGCCAAAGCGGCCATCATTGCCAGCATCGTGTTCGGCGCGGGGGTAGTCCCCGACGATGTCCATCACGAAGGCATCTCCGGGGTGACCGCCGCCGACATCGAATCTGCTCGTCGGCTCGGCTATGTGATCAAGGCGCTGGCCGTGATCGATCGCGAAGACGGCCCCGATGGCCCGGCGATCGGGGTGCGGGTGCATCCGGCGATGGTTCCTCACCATCATCCGCTCGCCACGGTCAACGACAGTTTCAATGCGGTCTTTGTCGAAGGAACCGCGGTCGGAGAGTTGATGTTTTACGGTCGCGGAGCCGGCGGCGACCCGACCGCTTCGGCGGTGCTGGGCGACGTGATCGACGCCGCGGTCAACCTGATGAACGGTGACGCAGCTCGTCTGGTGATCAGCGATCGGGCCACGGTTCGCTCAGTGGACGCAATGCGGTCCCAGTTCTACCTGACCATGAAAGTCTCGGACCGGCCCGGGGTGTTGGCGCAGGTGGCGGCGATCTTTGGTCAACACGGAGTCTCGATTCAGACCATGGAGCAGTGGGGGGCCGGTGACGAAGCCGAGATCTACTTCATCTTGCACGAGACCACTACGGCAGCAATCCGAGAGACCCTGGCCGAACTCTCGAAGGTCGACGCGGTGCAGGGGATCGGGTCGGTTATTCGTCTTGTAGACGGGCGGTGAGCCGCGCCGTGGTCACGTACCGCAGTACCCGCGGCCGGGCCCCGGAGATCGGCTTTGCCGACACGCTGCTTGGGGGGTTGGCTCCCGATGGTGGCCTTTACCTGCCCGATGCCTGGCCTTCGCTGGATGGGCTGCCCGAGGGGGACTATTCGGCGGTAGCTGCCGCGGTGATGGCCCCGTTCGTTGCTGGTTCCATCGATCAGGACTCGTTTGTCGAGATGGTTGCCGAGGCCTACGCCACGTTCCGTCACGCCGAAGTGTGCCCGCTGGTCGAACTCGAAGACGGGCATTACTTGCTGGAGTTGTTTCACGGGCCAACGCTGGCGTTTAAAGACGTGGCGTTGCAGCTCGTCGGTCGGCTTTTTGATCATGAGCTGCGGCGCCGCAACGAACGAATCACGATCGTGGGGGCCACTTCCGGCGACACCGGGTCGGCAGCCATGGACTCGGTGCGGGGGAGTGAACTGATCGACATGGTGATCTTGTTCCCTCAGGGTCGCACCAGCGAAGTGCAGCGACGCCAGATGACCACGTTGGATGCCCCCAACGTCCACGCGGTGGCGATCGACGGGACGTTCGACGACTGTCAGGACCTGGTCAAAGCGATGTTCGCCGATGAACCGTTCCGGGATCGGGTCCGGTTGTCGGCGGTGAACTCCATCAACTGGGCTCGGGTGATGGCGCAACTGGTGTACTACGTCTGGGCGGTGCAGCAACTTGGCCGAGGTCAGCAGCCAACCACCTTCTGTGTCCCAACCGGCAACTTCGGCAACGTGTTCGCCGGTCACGGCGCTCGCCGTATGGGGTTGCCGGTGGATCGGTTGATCGTGGCCTCGAACACCAACGACATCCTGACTCGTCTGCTGGTTAGCGGCGAGATGCGAGCAGAGCAGGTCGTACCCACCCTCTCGCCGAGCATGGACATCCAGATCTCGTCAAATCTTGAACGGCTGCTGTTTGAGTTGTTGGGTGAAGATGGTGCGGCAACCGAAGCGTTGCTTCGCACGTTTCGACAGACCGGGGTCGCGGCGTTGACCTCGGACCAGCACCAGCAGCTGGTCGCAGAGTTTGTGGGTGGACGATGCTCAGACGACGAGACGTTGTCGATCATCGCCGACGTGCAGCAACGCCACGGAATGCTGGTTGATCCCCACACCGCGGTAGGGATCGGGACCGCTCGGGCTCAACGTCGGGCCGACGAAACGGTGGTCACGCTGGCCACCGCCCACCCGGCGAAGTTCCCGGACGCGGTCGAGCAGGCCACCGGGATCCGACCGGCGCTCCCCGAACACCTCGCCGATCTTTTCGAACGAGACGAACAAGTAAGCAGGTTGCCCAACGATCTGACGATGGTGGAAGATTTTGTGGAGAGCGTGCGTCGCTGATCTGCGGCGCTAGCCTTCACAGAGTCGTTTAGCCCGGCCGGTTGGCTCGCCTTTCGGAAGGCCTCGGTGGGCAGCGGCAGCACCCCGACGATCTGCTTGGCGTTGATGAGTTCCTGACGCGGGCTTGAGGTGAGGAGATAGCCGTGGAGACCACGGAGATGCGACGGTCAACGTTGCAACGAAAAGACCGAGATGAGTTGACCGAGATTGCGACCGCTTTGGGTCGTAAACCGGGGTCGCGAGCCCGCAAAGGCGAGATCATCGACATGATCCTTGACCTGGCGGCTGGCGGAGATGGTGCCGTGGGCGGTGACGACGCAGCCGAGAGCGAACCAGCTGAGAGCGAAGACGCTGCGACCAGTCACGAAGCGGCCGCCAGCGACGCGGGCAACGATGACGCGGGCAACGATGACTCGGGTGACGATGATTCGGGCGACGATGACTCGAGTGACGATGATTCGGGCGACGATGCCAACAACGCGGCTGGTTCTGCCGCCGATGGCAAGACCGAACCAGGAAACCGTCGGCGTCGGCGTCGAGGACGGGACCGTGAAACCCGGTCCGAGGGCACCGAAGCCTGGGATGGGGTGCCGAGCCCGGTCGAAGGTCTGCTTGACCTGCGGCCGGAGGGGTACGGGTTCATTCGGGTCAATGGTCTGCTGGCGAGCCGTGACGACACCTACGTGCCGGTCAAGTTGGTCCGCCAGTTTGGCCTCCGCAAAGGCGATGTCGTGTCCGGCCCTAGCCGACCCGCCAACCGAAACGAAAAGAACCCGGCCCTGATTTCGGTCGAGACGGTCAACGGCGGAAGCGTTGAGCAAGCCACCGACCGACCCGAATTCGAGCACTTGACACCGGTGCAGCCGACGTCGCTGCTGACCCTTGAACGCTCCGCTGACCGCGAGGACCTGACCGGTCGACTGATCGACCTGCTGGCCCCGCTCGGTAAAGGGCAGCGAGGCCTGATCGTGGCCCCACCGCGGTCGGGAAAGACCCGTCTGCTTCGTGACGTGGTCCGTTCCATCGAGACCAACCATCCTGACGTTCACCTGATCGTGTTGATGGTTGATGAACGCCCTGAAGACGTCAGCGAGTTTCGGTCGGCGCTGGTCCATGGCGAGCTGATCGCTTCAACATTTGATCGACCGGCCGATGAACACATCGCGCTGGCCGAAGTCACTGTCGAACGGGCCAAGCGCATGGTGGAAAGCGGCCGGGATGTGGTGCTCATCGTTGACGGCATCACCCGTCTGGTTCGGGCCTACAACCAGGAGGCCGTTCCATCGAACCGAACGCTGGCCGGAGGTTTGGAACCGGCCGCGGTGTATCCGATCAAACGTTTCCTCTCAGCGGCCCGTGCCGTGGCTGAGGGAGGATCGCTGACCATGCTTTCCACCGTCCTCGCCGATTCCGGTTCGGTACTGGACGACACCATCGGTGAAGAATTCTTTGCTACCGCAAATCAGCAACTGCGGCTCGATCAGCGGGCGGCGATGCGACGGATGCACCCGGCTTTGGATGTCGGACGTACCGTGACCAACCGCGAAGATCTTCTTGTTGACGAGTCGGCTGGGGCGGCCCGCCAGGCGCTGCACTCGGCGATTGGTGAACTGCTCGATAGCGTCGGTCCGGTTGGAGCGTTAGCGGCGTTGACCGAACAGGTTGCCGCCACCGCAAACAACGACCAATTTCTTCGCGAGGTCGCTTCCCGCGGCCTTGCCTCCTAGCCTTGGAGATCGCTATGCAGACCGAAATCCACCCCGTGTATCGACCAGTTGTGTTCCAGGACACCTCGGCGGGTACGTCGTTCATTATTCGCTCGACCATTCAGACCAGCGAAACCATTGTCTGGGAAGACGGCAACGAGTATCCGTTGGCCAAGGTGGAGATCTCCAGCGAGAGCCATCCGTTCTTTACCGGTCAGATGAAGATCGTCGACACTGCGGGTCGTGTGGAACGCTTCGAGAAGCGTTACGGACAGCGTCGCAAGGCTGACACGGCCGAGGCCGGCGACGACGAAAGCTGAGCGCTCAATGAGCCTCGATCCCGCACGCCGGGAGGGGCTAGAGCGGGCTCGGGCACGAGCGATCGCCCGGGACTCTTTCAGTATCGACCTTGAACAGGCGTCGGTAACGGCCCGCCCGTTTGGGGTGGTGGTTGCTGACGCGTCGACGCACGTCATTGTTTCGTCGTCGGAGAGCCTTGCCGTGTTGGGCGGGATCTTGATCTGGATGGATCGAGAAGGGCTCGACAAACCCCACCTGGTCTTTGAGCACCACGCCGAGGTGCAGGCCCGCCGTGCCGCGCTGCTGGCACCAGCGGCGACCGTGTTCGGGTTGGTAGCCGGCCGAGTGGTACCGGTGGAACCAGCCGCCCTGACCGAACCTCACCCGACTCCGGAAGGCATCGGCGAACTTGAAGCGATGATCCAACGCTGCGGAGCGGACCGGGTGGTTGAGGACGGCATCGTGCGGGCCGAAGTTGCCGGGCTCGAAGTTGGTCGCATCGTCACCGGGCCCGACGGGTCCCAGTTGGAGGTAGGGGTGGGTCGTTTCGATCGCGAGGCCGGGGTGCTGCTCCACGCCGACCGGCCGATCGAACCAACCCTGGCCGACACGGTCCGGCGCATTTCGGAGCATCGGCGGCCCGGAGCCCCGTCTGATCCGGTCAACCGGATGGCCCGCGAACGTTGGCTGCGTTGTCTGGTCGTTGAAGACCCGGCTGCGATCGGTGTGACCCAACCGGAGTTGGTTGAACCGATCCCGCCCCGGCTCAGCCTGCTTGAGGCAGTGCCCGCCGCGTTGCTTGCCGAAGATGTTTCGGCGGCTGGGGGGCCGCGAGTTTTGGTGGTTTGCTCGGTCGGTGTGGCGTTGGAGCTGATCCCAGCCGCGGCTGATCTGGTGGTTCGTCATCGACCGGATCACGTACGGTTTGTGATCCCGAGCCGTGACCGGTTCCCGACAGTTGAGCGGCTGGCGTCACGCCTGGGAGTGCCGGTGAGTTTTGCCGAACTTGCGGTGCCGTGGGTCGACGGGATCCCTGACGGGTAGCGGCTCGCTGACCCGCCAGAGCTTCTTGCTTGTCGGTGGGGTCGCAGTACTCGCCGTCCGAGTTGCCAGCGCCCGAACGGTGGGTTAGCTTGTGCACCAATTCACGAGCGCCCAACGGGGGGTGTCGCGAAGGCCAAGGACTCCGGATGAAGCCATCAGAGCAGCGCGATCTTCACAGCGCACTATGGCGATCCCACGGAGGATTTGATCTGGTCCTGGCCCCGGTGCTGTTGGCAATGGTCGGGCTCTGGCTTGACACCCAGTTCGGTATTCGGCCCGTTTTGACGCTGACCCTGCTCGTCCTCGGGGCGGTAGGGGCAACCCTGAAGGTGTACTACGACTGGCGGCGGGGCATGGATGCCGCGCTGGCTCAGGCGCAACAGGCTCGAGCCGAAGCCGCTCACCTGCGAGCCCAAACCCAGTCCTTGATGGACGAACGAAATCGTGACAGGGTGCCGTCGTCATGACTTCGACCGCCGCGAACCCGCTCACCAGTTCGATGCAAGGTCCCTCACCGGCGGTTCAGGTCGCGAAGGACCTGGCCCGACGTGGGGTGCTCGTCGCCCCGGTGCTGGTCGGACTCGGCGCGGCATTCTGGGGAATCAGCGGTGCGGCATCGGTGGCCTACGGGTTGGCGATCGTGGTGCTGAACTTTCTGCTAGCGGCAGCCATGCTCGGTTGGGCCGCCCGGATTTCCTTAGCGTTGATGGCAGCCTCGGCGCTGTTCGGGTTCCTCATTCGGCTCGGTCTGATCGCCGTCGCGGTGCTGCTCATTCGTGACGCCAGCTGGGCCGATTTGGTCCCGCTTGGCCTCACGCTTGTGATTTCTCACCTCGGATTGCTGTTTTGGGAGATGCGTTTCGTGTCTGCCTCGCTAGCCTTTCCCGGGCTGAAGCCCTCACCTTCGCAGGATTTCTCTGCAACGGTGACGGCTACGATCTCAAACGACCTCTCCGAAACGAAGGAGTATCAGTGATTCTCGGAGCAGTGCACTTCCCACCGATTGAAGACGTCATCGAGTGGCCGGCGTTTCTTTTTAAGGACTCGGACCTTCTGGCCTTCAACAAGATTGCGCTGATCCACTTCCTCAGCCTGGTCATCCCCACCATCGTGTTTCTGGTTGGTTCCCGCGGTGATGGGCTCGTGCCCCGCGGTGCTCGCACGGTGGCTGAAGGCGTCGTCAACTTTGTCGACACCCAGATCATCCAAGCTGCGATCGGTCACGACGGCCGCAAATACATGCCGCTGCTGACCTCGTTCTTCTTGTTTGTGTTCTTCGGCAACATCACCGAAGTCATCCCGTTCTTCCAGATGCCTGCGAATGCCCGCATGGCTGGCCCGCTGGTTCTGGCCCTCACCGCTTGGGCCATGTTCATCAGCGTCGGCCTGCGCCACCACGGACTTGGCTACCTGAAAGAAGTTGCCTTCCCGCCGGGTGTGCCCAAGGCGCTTTACCTCTTGGTGACCCCGATTGAGATCCTGTCCACGTTCTTTGTGCGACCGTTCAGCCACGCAGTTCGTCTTTTCGCCAACATGCTGGCGGGCCACATTCTGCTCGTCACCTTCAGCGTGCTGTGCATCTCGGTGTGGGGTGCTTCGGCACTGATCATCGTTGAGATCGGCACCTTCCCCGGACTCGTCGCCTTCACCGCCTTCGAAGTTGGCGTTTCGCTCATTCAGGCCTTCGTCTTCACCATCCTCGCTGCCGTGTACATCGGCGGCGCCCTGCATCCGGCTCACTGAGCCTGAGGCATTTTCCAACTATCCAGATCCCGCCGGCTTGCCGGCACCAACAAAACACAGGAGAGCACCAACTATGAGCACCCTGGCTCAACTTGCAGCTGAAACGGCCTACACCGCCGCCGAAGCGAAGAACAACGCTGCCGCGTCCGGCGCTGGTATGGCCTACGGCCTTGCCGCCATCGGCCCTGGCATCGGCATCGGTTACCTGGTCGGTCAGGCTGTGCAGGCCATGGCCCGTCAGCCCGAGTCGGCTGGCACCGTCCAGACCACGATGTTCTTGGGTATCGCCTTCACCGAGGCGCTCGCCCTGATTGGCTTCGTCGTCTTCATTCTTCTGAAGTTCGTCTGATTTCCTTGGCCTCCGGGATCGGGTGGTTTGTTCCACCCGACCGGTGTACGCGGCCAATTTCCTATTCGTACCACCTGAGGTGATTTCGTGACCACGCTCTGGATCCTCGCTGCTGAGGGCGCTACCGATACTGCTCCCCCGAACCCGGTCATCCCTGTGATGAACGAGTTGTTCTGGGCCGCGATCTTCTTCTTTGCCTTGTGGGCAATGATGAAGTTCGTGCTGCTCCCGCCGATTGTCGGGGCAATGGAGAAGCGGGCTGCCACTATCCAATCCGGTAAGGACGCGGCTGATGCCGCCACCGCCGCGTTGGGCGAGGCCCGACGGGATCACGCGGCAGCGCTGGCTGCTGCTCGGGCCGAAGCAGGAACGATCATCGGGGCGGCTCGTGCTGCTGCCGACGAACGTCGGGCGGTGCTTCAAGCCGAAGCCGATGCGGAAATCGCCGAGATGCGACGAAGCGCGCAGGCCGAGATTGAACAGGCCCGGGCCGAGGCGCTGACCGGGATGCGAAGCGATGTTGCCTCGTTGGCTGTTGGTGCCGCTTCGGTGGTGCTCGGAGCTGACATCGACGCCGCAGCACAGCAGAACGTCATCGACCAGGCCCTTTCGGCCAACTGATCGGAGCTGACCATGGGATTGTTGTTCGCAGCAGAAGAAGGGGCCGCAGGCGGTAACGGGTACCTGATTCCTCACGTCATTGACGAGTTCATCTGGGGAACGGTGGCGTTCTCGATCGTGCTGGCCTTGTTCCTGTGGAAGGGGCTCCCGGCGATCCGCGCTGCGATGGCCGCTAACACAGCCCGGATCGAAGGCGAACTGGCGTCGGCCGAGCAGGCTCGAAGCGACGCCGAAGCCGAGTTGCAGGCGTTGACGTCGTCGCTGGGTGATGCCGGAGCCGAAGCCGAAGCGATCATTGCTGAGGCCCGTCAACAGGCGGTCAAACTCGAAGCCGATCTGATCGCCCGAGCCGAAGCCGACGCCCTCGAGTCCAAGGAACGTGCCCGCATCGACGTGGCCGCCCAACGCGAACAGGCGTTGGCCGACCTTCGGGCTGCGGTCGCAGCTCAGGCCCGTAGCGCCGCTGACGCGGTGGTACGCAACAACCTTGACGACAACACTCAGCGTTCGTTGATCGACGACTACATCTCCCGCGTTGGCGCAGGCTGACCCGGACAGGAAAGACCATTATGAGCAACACAATCGACGGTTACGCATCCGCTCTTCTTTCGGTCCTTCGGGCCGAAGGCAACTCCGGAGCTGACGACGAGTTCCTGCGGTTCGCGCAGGCAGTTGAGGCCAACGACGAACTGCGTTCGACCCTCAGCGATCCGCGGATCCCGGCGGCTACCCGTCAGCAGATCGTCGAAGACCTGCTCGGCGGCAAAGCCTCCGATGTCACCACCGCCATGGTGTCACTCGTGGTTGGTGCCGGCCACGCAGCCGATCTCCCGCAGATCGCCAAGGCCCTCGTGAACAACGTGGCCGCAGCCGGAGGCCGGGCCCTGGCTGAGGTCCGTTCCGCTATCGAACTTTCCGATGACCAGAAAGCCCGCTTGGCTGCATCGCTGAAGCAGGCCACCGGTCACGATGTCGACGTCCGCGTGACCGTCGACCCCTCGGTGCTCGGGGGGATTGTCACCACCATCGGAGACACCGTTATCGACGGCAGCGTTCGCAGCCGTCTCGCCCAGGTCAAGAGCCATCTCGGCTGACCGTAATCGTCCGAACCAGACCGAAGACACCAGAGAGAAACCAAACCAATGGCTGATCTACAAATCAACACCGCAGAGATCACTGCAGCGCTGAAGGCAAACCTTGAAGGGTTCTCGCCGTCGGTTGAGCAGACCACCGTGGGCCGCGTGCTCGAGGTGGGCGACGGCATCGCCCGAGTGTCGGGCCTGCCCGACGCCGCCGTGAACGAGATGCTCCGTTTCGAAAACGGAGTGATCGGACTGGCGCTCAACCTTGACGAAGACTCGATCGGTGCCGTGGCACTGGGCGAAGTCGACGGCATCGAAGAAGGCCAGACCGTGGTCGCCACCGGCGACATTCTGTCGGTTCCGGCCGGTGACGGGCTGCTGGGACGGGTAGTCAACCCGCTCGGTGAGCCGATCGATGGCAAAGGCCCGCTGACCAACGTGCAGCCTCGCCGCATGGAAATTCAGGCCCCCGGTATCACCGGTCGCAAGCCGGTGCACGAACCGATGCAGACCGGCATCAAAGCCATTGACGCCCTGATCCCGATCGGCCGTGGGCAGCGAGAACTCATCATCGGCGACCGCAAGACCGGCAAGACCACCATTGCGCTCGACACGATCCTCAACCAGAAGGGTCTGGGGGTGAAGTGCATTTACGTGGCGATCGGTCAGAAAGCTTCGACCGTGGCCCAGTCGGTTGCCACCCTTGAAGAGCTCGGCGCCATGGAATACACCACCGTCGTGGTCGCTCCGGCTT
>JAFMKU010000013.1 GCA_017852795.1 Candidatus Neomicrothrix sp. | reverse complement strand
CACACGATGGTCATCCCGGGTTGGGTGAGTCCCTGCTCCGGTCCGATGACGTGGACGATTCCCTGTTTGGGGTGCCCCATCGGGTAGTTGGTGATTCCGAATTCGCTGGCGTTGGCTCGGAGCGTGTCGACCTGTTTGGCGCTGACCTCATCGGCGATTGGCTGGTCAATGTCGGCGGTGGGAACGTTGTGGTCTTCGGTGGCGATGGTCAGGTCGGGTCGCCGGACTGGTCGACCGTTGATCCGTAGCCCGTCGAATGCCTGCGGGGAGGTCACTTCGTGAATGAGGTGAAGGTCGATGTAGAGCAGATCGGGTCCGTCGTTGACTCCCGGGGTAACGACGTGTCGGTCCCAGATTTTCTGGCTAAGGGTTCGAGGTGCGGACATTGGCTTCCCGGTTCTTGTTGATTGAGCGACGTCTGGCGCAGTTCCCGATCGAACCGTGCGTCGCAAAGGTGCGTGGTTCGGATGGGTTTGGCCCTTACAGAGTGTAAACGTCAAGGAGCGGGGGGCGACGGTGAACGATGGCCGGGCCTAGTCTGGTTGCTGATGGCTGACGAAGTTGACCCAGCGAGCCCGGATGGGCAACGGCTATCGGAGATCACCCGCCGTGAACTCGGTCCCGTCATGCTTTGGGCGCTGCGGCTGGTGCTCGCGTCGGTTTCGCTGGTGGTTCTGGCCTTCGTCGTGCACGCGCTCGTTGGTTGACCGCTCAGCGGCTTTGCACGAAACGCAGCAGTTTGGCCCGATCGCTGCGGTCAAGAGCCTGAAAGGCATCGTTGCTGGCCTGCGCTTCGCCCCCATGCCACAGGATCGCTTCTTCAACTGATCGGGCCCGGCCGTCGTGCAGCAGCGAGGCGTGGCCGTTGACGATCTCCAACAGCCCGACTCCCCAAAGTGCCGCGGTCCGCCATTCGCGGCCCGAAGCCGCCAGCACTGGTCTCCCGTCGGAAAGTCCGGGCCCCATGTCGTGCAACAGCAGGTCGGTGAACGGCAGGATCACCAGATCGTCGAGTTCAGGCGTGTTGGTTTCACCGGTCCGCTGCTGGGGGGTGTGGCAGTCGGCGCAACCCACCGTTTCGAAAAGGTTCGCACCGGCGATCACGTCCGGATCATCGATGTCTCGACCGGCGGGAATGGCGAGTGCTTCGACATAGAACGCGAGATCGGCGAGGTCAGGGTCGGACAGTTCGATCGGTGTGTCAAACGGACGAAGCGACGTGGAGATCCCCATGTCATCGGCGAGGGCGTTGGCGGATTGGTGGGTGAGGTCAGCGTTTTCGGCTTTCCAGCCGTGGCGTCCGATCCGCATGGTGTCTCCGTCAGGAACCCATTGGATTTCTCCGGAGATGCCGTCACCGTCTCGGTCGTCGGGGTCGGCTGCGGCGATCAGGTCGGCGTCGGGCACGAATTCGAGCAGACCTGGACCGGCGACCTGAGGTGGGATACGCAGCGAAATTTGGGCGTCGCTGGGGAAGGCTCCGTCACGTCCTGCGATGGTCAGAGTGGGTCGGCGCAACTGGTAGGCCGTCCCGTCCGGGTAGGTGCCGTCGATCGTGTCCCAGCGGACGGTGATCGTTGCTTCGGGTGCGCCCTGGTTGGCGTCGGTTTGCAGGCGGGTGCCGTAGCCGGGCAGGGGAGTGGGGACGGTGTTTTCTTCGGATTCGGAGGCGGAGACGTGCACTACCGGGCCGACCGGGAGTGGACCGTCAACGACTCGTTCGGCTTGGCGGCCGTTGTTGACATGACACGAGGTACAACCTTCAGCGCTGTAGTCGTGTCCGAGTCCGGTGGCTTCATCGAAGAACGCTTCGAAAACTTCGTCACCGTCGGCAAACCGGATGCGGGCGGTCAGGCCGACGTTGCGGGCCGACAGGTTGTAGGACCGTTCGCTGACCTCGAAGGTGGTGGTTGCGGAACCGGCTCGAGCAATGAGCCAGTCCGGTGCTGAGGCGGCGCTGGTACTTGACGGTTCGGTAACGACCGGCCGGGTTACCGGCTCCCCGTTGTTACCTCCGCAGGCAGCACCCACGGAGGCAACAACGAGAACACCGACAAGGATCGGGATTCGGACCGGTCGGTACTTAGGCGCCGGTCGGGAGTTCGATCGCATCAAGATCGAAACTGTCAAAGGCGGACAGCACGTTGGCCGGGGAAGGTTCCGCGGTCAGCGCGTTGGGCATATTGGGCTGGTCGCCGGGTGCCGCCACCAGGGTGTAATCAAGGTTGGCGTCATCAGCGGGCGGGGACACGAACGTGATCGGAGCAAAATCGGTGATCACCGCTGCGGCACCGTCACAAGGAGCGACGGTCTGGATGTCGGCGGGAACTGATGAGCTCAGCTCGTTGTCGCTGAAGCAGTTGCCAAGCGGATCGGTTCCTTCGAGCACCACGAGCACCGCGTCGGTCGGGTTGTTGCGGAACACGTTGCCTCGGACCTCGTTACGTTCAGCGGTCCACGTGTTTTCATCCGGCAACCACGAGATGGCGATGCCAGCCGAAGCGCTGGACTCGATGATGTTGCGGGTCACGAGGTTGTCGTTGGCGCCGGGGAGCACGATGCCGATACCGAACATCAACTCCCAGAGGGCGTTGTCGCTGGCCGGAGTTTCAGGGTTACCGGTTCCGTGCACCCAGTTGCCGGCGAACACCGCGGTGCGTTGCGGGGCGAGTTCTTCGGAGTCGAGGGTGTTGGGGACGATGCCAGCCCGGTTGTTACGGAACTCGTTGTTGACGATGTACAGGTTGCCACCGGCGTTGGTTCCGGAATACCCGAGGGTGTTGGCTTCCGAGATGTTGTTGTGCAGCACCGCGTTGCAGGGCTGGCACTGCCCGACGTAGTAGCCGGAGTCGGTCTGACCGGAGGCGTAGCTGTGCTCGATGACGCCGTATTCGGCGTTGAAGGCGTAGATGCCGTACTTGCGGTTGTTGTGGGCGGTGATGTAGCTGGCCCGGTAGCCGTGAAGCACGAAGTCCGAGTCGTAATCCCCGGTGAAGAACAGGCCGTTGCTGGAGTAGTTGCGCACCGTCAGGTTCTCAACCGCCACCCCGTTGGCGAAGACGATGATGCCGTTGGCCATCTCTTCGGAATGTTCGCCATCGAGAATGACCTTGTTGCGGTCAACACCGCGGATCACCAGGTTTTCGGTTTCGACAACGACCGATTCGTTGTAGACCCCTTCGCCGATAAGCACCATCTCGCCCGGAGCGGCAGCATCAACTGCGGCTTGGATCGTGGCGAAATCTTCAGGAACTCGATGCACAACCGCGGCGGGAGCAGCAGGTTCGTCTTCGACAACAGCTTCGTCGTCGGTCGTGTCGGTCTCGTCCGTGGCGACGTCGTCGCTTCCAGTGTCGGGTTCCGTCGCGGTTTCTGCCTCGTCGCCGCCACCACAGGCAGCGGCGAACAGCACGAAGGTGAGTAGAGCAATCATCAAACGTCGCATGGGTCCCCCTTGTTTGCGAGCGATTTCACAGTAGTAGGCGGCGTTCGGTTGGTGACAAATCCTCAGCGTGGATAATCCGACGGTCAATCAACGACGATGACCCGACCGGTTTGGCCTCGGGTCGCGGTGCCATGGATCGAACAAAAGTAGGGGTAGTCGCCCGCCGTGTTGAACTGCAGAGAGGCCTGACTGTCTTTGCTAGCCAGCAGAGACGAAGGGATCGGCTCAAAGGCATCGGGGATCGCCGGTCGCACGTTGTGTTCGTTACGGCCCTGATTGGTCCAGATGATCTCGGTGCCTTCGGAAACGACCACGACCCGTTGCACAAACGCGTTGTCTTGAATGTCGATGTTGACCGTTTCGAACCCGGTGAGATCGAGCGCATCGTCGGGGATGTCGATGGGGGTTGGGGTGCTCGCCGGGTCGCTATCTGCGCTCCCGATCGCTTCCAAGTCAACGTCGAGTTCCTCGGTTTCGGAAACGACACGGTCGGTTGAGGCGGCGCGTTCCCCGGCAAACAACCCGACCGGGTCGTCAGCGGCACAGGCGGTGGTGGCGCAGAAGGCCAGTCCGGCAATCGTAAGTGCAGCGAGTTTCTTTGGCATCGTGGCCACGGTAGCGGGTGCATCGACCAAGCTCGGTGTTGGCCGGTGACCGATCACCGGCTCAGTCGATGGCCAACACCTTGACCGTGAGCGTTGCCCCGGTTGGCGCCTCATAAGACACGGTGTCACCGGTTTTTGATCCCAGCAGCGCTTCGCCCATTGGCGAACCAGGCGAGACCACTGTGATGCCATCGACCTTTTCTTCGATGGAACCCACGAGGTAGCGCTCCGAGTCTTCTTCGCTGTCACCGTCAAAGACGACGGTAACTATGGCGCCCGGCCCTACCTGTTCGGCTCCGGCCGTGGCTTCGACAATGACGGCGTTTTCGATCATGCGGGACAGGTGCATGATCCGGCCTTCGATCTTGCCTTGCTCTTCTTTGGCTGCGTGATAGTCGCCGTTTTCTGACAGGTCGCCGAGTTCACGGGCAGCTTCGATTTTGCGGGCGATGTCGATCCGGCCGCGCGTCGTCAGGTCTTCGTGTTCGGCTTTCAACCGGTCGTAGGCGGTTTGAGAGAGTTGATGCGCCTTTGGCATACCGAAAGGCTAGCGCTGGCTCTGATTGAGCGGACAGGACAGTCCCGGTAGAGTGGAACCTATGACTGCTGCGACGTTCGCTGTAGAGATTTCGTAGGGCACGCCGCTTTCGGCGTGCATCCGAGCCGTCCACCTCGGTGGGCGGTTTTTCTTTGTTTGTGGAAGGACTGGGAACGATGACACATCGTGTGGGAATTATGGGTGGCGACGGGATCGGTCCTGAAGTCGTGGCCGAGGGTCTAAAGGTGATCGCCGCGGCGGGAGTCGAGCTGGATTGCGTCGATTACGACCTTGGAGGCGAACGGTTCCTCAAGGACGGGACGATCCTTCCCGATTCGGTGGTTGCCGAATGGCGAGGCTTGGATGCCTTGTACTGCGGGGCGGTCGGCACCCCCGACGTTCCCCCGGGGGTCATCGAACGCGGTCTGCTGTTGAAGATGCGCTTCGATCTCGACTTGTACATCAACTACCGGCCATTTTTGAAGGCTGCCGATGAAGGTGCTGAAGGTCACGATTTCGTGGTGATTCGCGAAAACACCGAAGGGACCTACGCCGGCGAAGGCGGGTTGCTTCGGGCCAATACACCCCATGAGGTGGCCACGCAGGGTTCGGTCAACACCCGCATGGGGGTTGAACGGGCCTGCCGTTATGCCTTCGAGTTGGCGATGGGTCGCCGCCGCCATCTGACCATGGTGCACAAAACGAACGTGCTGACGTTCTCCGGTGATTTGTGGGAACGAACCTTCAACGAGGTCGCCGCCGACTACCCGGAGGTGGAAACGGCCTACAACCATGTCGATGCGGCCTGTATCTACTTTGTGCAGGACCCGCAGCGCTACGACGTGATCGTGACCGACAACCTTTTCGGTGACATCCTGACCGACCTTGGCGGTGCGGTGTCGGGCGGTATCGGCCTCGCCCCGACCGCCAACCTGAACCCCGGCCAGGTATCAATGTTCGAACCAGTGCACGGTTCAGCTCCCGACATCGTCGGGACCGGGAAAGCCAACCCGATCGCGGCCGTGCTTTCCGGTGCCATGATGCTTGACCACCTCGGCGAGTCCGAGGCTGCCAATCGAATTCGGTCGGCGTGTGCCGAACCGAACACCCTTGTTGGAACTACTAGCGAGATCGGCGATCTCATCGTCGCTCGTCTCTGAGGAGAAACGTATGCCTATTACCCCTACCCCCAGCATCTGGATGAACGGTGAACTTGTGCCGTGGGAGGACGCCAAAATCCATGTCCTCACGCACACCCTGCATTACGGGACCGGCGTTTTCGAAGGGATCCGCGCCTACGAGACCGATCAAGGACCCGCGATTTTCCGGCTGACCGAACACATCGAACGGCTTGACGCGTCGGCCCGGATCTTGGGCATGGAGCTGCCGTATTCGGTGGCCGAGATTTCGCAGGCCTGCAAGGACGTGGTGGCCGATAGCGGACTCGATGCCTGCTACCTGCGCCCAATTGCATACTACGGGTACGGCGAGATGGGGTTGGCCACTGGGGCCTGCAAGGTTGACGTTGCCATCGCGGCCTGGCCGTGGGGGGCGTACCTCGGCGACGATGCCGTCTCCAAAGGGGTGCGGCTCAAGGTCAGTTCTTGGCAACGCCACGACCACAACATCATGCCGCCAGCCGCGAAAACCACCGGGAACTACGTCAACAGCACGTTGGCCAAGATGGAGGCGCTCAAGGCTGGTTACGACGAAGCGGTCATGTTGAACCGGGCCGGACTGGTCAGCGAATGCAGCGGTGAAAACATTTTCTGCTCCCGCAACGGGGTGTTTTTGACCCCGCCGACTTCGTCGGGGGCGCTGCCCGGTATCACCCAGCACACGGTGATGCAGTTGGCGGCGGATCTCGGGATCGAAATCCGGATCGGAGATCTGGCCCGTAGCGACCTGTACGTGGCTGACGAGATCTTCGTTGTTGGCACCGCGGCCGAAGTGAGCGCGGTCAACTCGGTCGATGATCGGGTCGTTCCGTGTCCGGGCCCAGCGACGCAGGCGCTCGCGACGGCCTACGCTGATTTGGTGCGTGGCCGCAACGAGAAGTATCGAGCCTGGAACGAACTCGCACGGAGTTGACATGGTTGCCATTGACCGCTCACCCGTCCATAACCCTGATTGGCCTGATGCGGTCGACATTTACGACACCACGTTGCGTGATGGCAGCCAACTGGAAGGCATTTCGCTGACCGTCGACGACAAACTTCGGATTGCCGAACAGTTGGACCGTCTCGGTGTGGCGTTTATCGAAGGTGGTTGGCCGGGCGCCAACCCGAAAGACGACGAGTTCTTTCAGCGGGCTCGCGACGAGCTGGCGTTGGATCGCTCGAAGTTGGTGGCGTTCGGTTCCACGCGGCGGGCGAAAGGCAAGGTCGATTCGGACCAGACGTTGGCCAACCTGGTTGCTGCCGGGACCGACGTGGTCTGCATCGTGGGCAAGTGCTGGGATTATCACGTCACCGAAGCGCTGAACACCACCCTCGATGAGGGTGTAGCGATGGTGTCGGACTCGGTTGCGTACCTGGTTGGCCAAGGCAAACGGGTGTTTTTTGACGCAGAGCATTTCTTCGATGGGTACCGGCGCAACCCCGAGTACAGCCTTCGGGTAGTGGAGGCTGCGGCGATGGCGGGCGCAGAAGCGGTGGTGTTGTGTGACACCAACGGGGGTTCGCTGCCACCCGACATCGAGTCGGCGGTTCAGGCCGTGGTGGCCCACCTTGACTGTGTTGTCGGAATTCATCTTCACAACGACACGGGCTGTGGTGTCGCCAACGCGTTGGCGGCGGTTCGGGCCGGTGCCCGGCAGGTGCAGGGCACCATCAACGGGTACGGCGAGCGAGTCGGTAACTGCGATCTGGTGCCGATCATGGCCAACCTAGAACTCAAGATGGGGATTCGGTGCCTCCCTGAGGGCCGTCTGGCTCAGTTGACTTCGGTTGCCCATCACGTGGCCGAGTTGGTGAACTTCAGCGTTGATCCTCAGCAGCCCTATGTGGGAGCTACCGCCTTTGCCCATAAGGCCGGGCTGCACACGTCGGCGTTGAGCCGGGCCAGCGATGCCTACGAACACGTCGACCCGGACCTGGTCGGAAACGGGACCCGGGTGTTGGTCTCGGAGATGGCGGGCCGTTCGACCTTGGAGATGAAAGCCGAAGCGTTGGGCATTTCGCTCGATGGGCAGACGATCAGCGAAGTCATCGACACGCTGAAGCGGTTGGAACACGAGGGGTACCATTTCGAGGCGGCGGACGCCTCGCTGGAGTTGTTGATGCGCGGCGCTGGTGGTTGGGTGCAGCCGTTTTTTGCGCTCGAGTCGTTCTCGGTGCGCACCGATCATCGTTCAGACGGTGACCCCCGCCAGTGGGATGGTTCATCGGTCGATGTGGAGACACAGGCCACGGTCAAGGTTTGGGTTGGTGGCGAGCGCCGGATGGCGGTCGGCGAAGGCAACGGTCCAGTCAATGCGCTTGACTCTGCGCTGCGTTCGGCGTTGGACGGTGACGTGGAGAACCTGAATCGCATCACGTTGACCGACTACAAAGTGCGGGTGCTTGACACCGGTCGGGGGACGGGAGCAGTGACCCGAGTTCTGCTTGATTCAACGGATGGTCGACGGGAGTGGACGACGATCGGGGTGAGCGAAAACATCATCGAGGCGTCCTGGCAGGCTTTGGTCGATTCGTTGGTGTACGGCCTGTTGCACGCCAACGACTGACGTGTCCCGGATTACCCTGCTCGACGGAGGGATGGGCAAGGCCCTCTTTGAGGCGGGGGCGCCGTTTCGTCAACCGGAATGGTCGGCGCTGGCGTTGATGGAAGCGCCGGAATGGGTGGAACAGGTCCATGGCGCGTTTATTGACGCGGGGGCGCAGGTCATCACCACCAACAACTACGCGGTGGTTCCGTTTCACATTGGTGAGCAGCGGTTTGCTGATGAGGGCCAACGGTTGGTTGGGTTGGCAGGGGAGCTGGCTCGCCGTGCCGCCGAACACAGCAAGCACCGGGTGATGGTTGCCGGGTCGATCCCTCCGCTCTTTGGGTCGTATCAGCCTGAACGGTTCGACCCGCAGCGTGCACCGGCCATGCTGGCTGACATTGCGGCGGCGCTGGATCCGTGGGTTGATCTGTTTCTGGCCGAAACTCAATCGTCCGTTGCTGAAGCTCGAGCTTCAGCGGCCGCGGTCGCCGAATACGGAAAACCGGTGTGGCTGGCTGCCTCGTTGCGTGACGAGGTTCCGGTTGCTGATGGACCTGGGTGTCTGCGCAGCGGTGAGTCGATCACGGCGTTCGTAGAAATGGCGGTCGAAGTTGGTGCCGCGGCGGTGTTGTTTAACTGTTCGCGCCCCGAGGTGATGGAGACCGCGGTGCGAGAAGCCGTTTCGGTGCTGGAAGCCGTTTCGGGGGCGGGATCGAAGGTCGCGGTTGGGGTGTACGCCAACGCGTTCGAACCAGTGTCGGCTCGTGGGGCGGCCAACGAGGTGCTGTCGGAGCATCGCCACGACCTCGAATCGGGGCGCTGGCCTGATTTCGTTACGGCCTGGTTGGCGGCGGGAGCCACGATTGTTGGGGGTTGCTGTGGTGTGATGCCTCGCCATCTGGTCGAGATTGGCGAAACAGTCGCCCAGTACCAAAACACATTTGAGGGTTAGCGGTTCTGGAGTCACCTGCGGTCCCGTTCCGGTCGCTACGATGCCGTCATGTCCGCACCCGACCGAGTCCCGACAAGCCCCACGCAGACGAAGCATTATTCGTCACCACCGCGAAGGGATGGGTCGTGGCGGGCTGGTCGGCCAGGCGAAACCATCGGAGCACCCTTTCCAACGGGTTTGGCGTTGGGTAATCAGGGTCCAGATCAGGGTTATGTCTTGAAACTGGCGGAGGCGTTCCGGGGACGGTTGGTCCTGACTCCGGTGGAACACTCAGCCGATGCGATCGCGGGTGCGGCCGCGGTCGCGCTTCGGCGGGCGTCGCTGTACGGACGCGGTCCGGTGCGAGACGACGTCGAGTTGGGTTTGCGGGTCTATGGCTTTCTTGACGAAGCCCCGACCGAATTGGTCAAGTTTCGCCGTCGTCTGTTCGCGGAGGTGCATCACACTGCGGTGCATTACTTCGCGGCCCGTGAAATCGCGGGTCGGGTCCGTGATGACCTTCTGCGTTTGCCGACCCAGCAGGCCTTTGTAGAGCTGGCGGCCGACTGGCGGCGGGCATTTCATCTGGAGGACTGAGCGTTTCTTACCGGGGATAGCCTGCAAGCCGTGAGTCCCCGAGTTCGTTTCGCCCCAGCCCCAACCGGTTTTTTGCATGTTGGCAGCGCCCGTTCGGCGTTGTTCAACTGGCTTTATGCCCGCAGTACCCAAGGCACGCTGGTGTTGCGGGTTGAAGACACTGATGCTGCCAAAAAGACCGATGAGTTTGTCGACGCCATCGTCGAACCGTTGCGGTGGCTTGGCCTGGAATGGGACGAAGGCCCCTACTTCCAGTCGGAGCGTCTGGACCTCTATCGGGAAGCGATCGACCGGTTGGTCGCCGATGGCCACGCGTACTTCTGCGACCTGTCCCGTGAGGACATCGAATCGAAAGCGAAAGAGGCAGGCCTGCCGGACGGCTACCACGGCTGGTCTCGTGATCGCGCCGTCCAGGACGGCCCCGGGGTAGTGGTTCGTTTCCGGGCTCCCGACGAAGGCATCACGGTCGTTGACGATGTGGTGCGGGGCCGGGTGGAGTTTGCCAACGAAACCATCGAAGATTTTGAGATCCGCCGTGGCGACGGAAGCCCAACCTTTTTGATCGCCAACGCGGTCGACGATCACGACATGGCGATCAGCCATGTGATCAGGGGTGAGGACCTGTTGAACACCACCCCCAAAGTTATGATGCTTTGGGAAGCGTTGGGGTACGGGCCGTCGCCGGTGTATGCCCACCTTCCGCTGCTGGTCAACGAGCAGCGCAAGAAACTTTCGAAACGTCGCGACGATGTGGCGCTCAGCGATTTCGTCGCTGGCGGTTACCTGCCGGAAGCGATGGTGAACGCCTTGGCGCTGCTGGGTTGGGGCCCTCCCGACGAGGTCGAGGTTCGCCCGATTGCCGAAATCATCGAGCGGTTTACGTTGGAAGCGGTGACAAAGGCTCCGGCCTTTTTCGATCTCAAGAAGTTGGATCACATCAATGCGGAATACATCAAAGGCCTGTCACCGGCGGAGTTTGTGGCTGCGGTTGAACCGTGGATGACCGCTGATGATGCACCGTGGCCTGCCGACCGTTATCGACCCGAGGTGGTGGAGGTGCTGGCCGGGGAGGTGCAGCAACGGATCGCCACGTTGGCCGAGGCCCCGAACTGGTTGGCCTGGTTGTTCGCTCCGGTAGCCGACTATGAGGACAAGGCCTGGCAGAAAGCAATGGTCAAGGGCCGCGCCGCCGATCGGGTACTGGACGCGGTGCTCGCTGGGCTTGCCGAGGAGTCCTTCGACGACCCGGATCGCATTGAGCGAGTGGTGATGGGTGCCGGCGAGGCGCTGTCGGCTGAACTCGGTGAGCGGGTGTTGTCTCAGGCACCGGTGCGGGTGGCGTTGACAGGGGTTGGGGGTGGGATCCCGCTCTGGCAGGCCACCTGCCTGCTGGGCCGTGAGGAGACGTTGTACCGTCTTCAGATGGCACGCGACCGAATGGAATGAGCGAGCAATGTCTCGGTGGGATGCAAAACGGTGGATTGCGAAGCGGTGGGTTCAAGTGGTGGCGGTGTTGCTTGCGCTGCCGATCTTGCTGGCGCTCTACATCGGTCTGACGTTCGCTCAGGTGCTCGCTGCGGATGGGACAAACGATCCGCAACCGGCCGACGCCATCGTGGTGCTTGGTGCCGCGCAGTACAACGGAAACCCTTCACCGGTTTTGGCGAGGCGGCTGGATCGTGCCTACGACCTTTGGCGGGCTGACATCGCCCCGCTGGTGGTAACCACCGGTTCGAAACAGGAAGGTGATGCCTACACCGAGGGTTACGCCGGATACGCCTACCTTCGGTATCGCAATCTGCCCGAATCAGCGGTGCTTGTGGTCGACGATGGTGCGTCAACGTGGGAGCAACTAGCTGCGACCGCCCGGGTGCTGAAACAGCGAGGCTTGGACGAGGTGGTGCTGGTGTCTGATCCATACCATGCGATGCGGTTGCGTCAGATCGCTGATGAGGTTGGGTTGAGCGCTTCGATTGCTTCGACGGCGGGTTCGTCGTCGTTTAAGCAGTTGGTGCGGGAGACAGCCGCGGTGAGTCTGGGGCGCATTGTGGGGTACCGAAGAGTTGACAACTGGTTTGGAAGCGTCGGCTGAATGCGAATCAACCGATAACCTTTGCCGTGCCCTTCGGGGATGGTGTAATTGGTAACACAACTGGTTCTGGTCCAGTCATTGGGGGTTCGAGTCCTCCTCCCCGAGCATCGAAACGGCGCCCTCCGGGCGCCGTTTCTCGTTTTGCCAGCCGGTTTGGTGGGCAGTTGGAGCGGTTAGTCGCCACCGCTAGACTCGCCACGCCGACCACGGGAGTGGTTCGAACTTGCCCCGTTCGTCTAGCGGCCCAGGACGCCACCCTCTCAAGGTGGTAGCACGGGTTCAAATCCCGTACGGGGTACCAAATCTGAGCGGGTAGGGGATCGGTGGCTGGTGCGACGTCTGCGCTCGAGGGGCCAGTTCAGGTCGGCTGCGTTCGTACCCGGCGACTTGCCCATTGGTTCTTCGGTGGTTGACTCGAACATCCGCGCTTAGTTCATGTCTAAGTATCGTTTTCCTTGAAATCCGGTATCACGTTTAGAAATGGGTAAGAATGGTTTGTTGACGGGAGAAATCCGCCCGTCAAGGCTAAAGAAAGGCCACAAAGTATGAACCCGATTGAACTGTTGAGCGACGACCAGTACACGCTGGTCTACAACGCGCTCTCGTTTGGCACCGCAGTTATGCTCGGCGCCTTCGTTTACTTCCTTACCCAGATGAACTCGGTAGCGAAGCAGTATCGCCCTGCGGTTGCTGCCTCGGCAGTGGTTGTCGGTATTGCTGGCTATCACTACTACCGGATCTGGGATGCGTTCGGTCACGGGCACATGAACGAGGGCTACCGGTATGCCGACTGGCTGATCACCGTTCCCCTTCTGGTCATCGAACTGCTCATCGTGCTCGGCGTAGCAAGCGATCAGCGCAAGAAGCTCATGAAGACCTTGGTCCCGGCCACTGTTCTGATGATCGGTTTGGGTTACCCGGGTGAGGTTGCGGAAAGCACCGGCACCAAGTGGCTCTTCTGGGTCTTGGCCATGATCCCCTTCGCCTACATCCTTTGGGTCTTGTACGGCCAGCTTCAAGCAGCTGCTCAGCGTGAAAGCTCGGCTGTGGCTGGTGCGATTCGCAAAGCGACCGTCGTCTTGCTGGTGACCTGGATGGTCTACCCAATTGCTTACCTGTTCCCGGTCTTTGACGACTCCTCTGGTGGCCTCGAAACCCTTCGGCAGGTCGGGTACACCTTGGCCGATATCACCGCGAAGGGCCTCTACGGCCTCATGGTGCTAGGTATCGCCAAGGCCCGCAGCGACTCGGCGGCCTAGCGGTTCGCCTTACCTTCGGGACTGGGGTCTTGGGTGCCACTGGCATCCAAGACCCGGTCTCGAAGGTAGGTGCTGCGATCAGGTCACGTCGCGACGAAGTGCGTCGACAACAGCATCGCTGCCAATCACCACAAGCACCGAACCGGCCCGCAGGACTGCGGTCGGGGCCGGGGTCGGCACATACCCGTGGTCCTGATCACGAAGCGCGATCACCAGCGGTAGACCACGTGGCCCAATGACCTCGCCGACCGTTCTGCCAACTCCGGCTGAGTCCGCTTCGATGGTGATCTCGTCAACTCGCACCCCGTGACTCTCATCATGAAGCACCTCGTCGAGAAACTCGGCCAGCGTCGGATGCAACGCGAGCGCTCCCATACGTGAACCACCGATTTCGTGAGGGTTCACAACCCGGTTCGCCCCGGCCTGAAAGAACTTCTGCTCGTTGGCTTGGTCGTGGGTCCGGGCCACGATGTGCAGATCAGGGTTGAGTGCCCGCGCCGACAGCGTCACGTACACGTTGTCGGCATCAGAGTTGAGCGCGGCGATGAGGGTTCGGGCGCGTTCGATCCCGGCCAACTTCAACACTTCATCCTCGGTTGCTTCGCCGACCACCATCGGGCATTGCTCGTCAGGTTGCGGGAGTCGATCGATCAGCACCACGTCGGCTCCATGACGACTGACGTAGTGGATAATCGAGCGCCCCACCCGTCCGGCGCCGGCCACGATGAGATGGTCAGACATGTGTTCAATCATCCTGTGCTCCTTTCGGAAGCGGAATCCGTCATTGATTGAGCCTTCGACAAGGGCCTCCACGGTGACCCCCAAGGTGTAGAGCGCACCGCTGACGCCGATGAACGCCAGCACCATCGTGAACGCCCGGTAGGACGTGTCGATCTCGGACGCGGGGCCGGTCTCACTGAAACCAACGGTGGTGACGGTGATCGTGGTTTGGTAGAAAGCGTCGAACAAGCTCAACCCAAGAAGGCGATACCCGACTACACCACCCACCACCACACCGACCAGAATCGCCATTGCGATCCGTACCCGCCACCATGGGTCGCTGTGCGCTGTGGCCCGGTCACGATTCCGCCGCTTGATCCTCATGTCCAAGCAAACCCGGTTTCGCGAAGGATCCACGCTTCGGCGAGCCGCCCTTGCTCAAGCCGGTACTGGCCCAACGTTGCCACCGTCACCGTCTGACCGCTCCGGAGGTTCACCCCGTGCAGCGTGAACCGGGCGTGGAGCCGGTCGTCGATTGCGTCGAGCAGATCAAAGACCACCGAGGTCCCTCGAAGATGCTCGGTGACAGCCAGCACATGCGCCGCCTGCACCGCAGGGGAGCGAGACGTCGTTCCGTCCGGGCCGTGAGTGACGAACGGGTCGGACAGGATCTGATCGATACCGGATGCATCCGCGGCGACCCACAACCGGTTCCAGTACTCAACGAGCGCGTTCTCGGCCGAAGCGACGTCAATCGGTGACTGGTCAGCGGCTGGCATGGCACAACCTTAGAGCCCATCGATTGATCGTGTAGCGGCACCGCGGCCCGAGCGGAGACCCCAGAGATGGTTGTGCCCGGCGGCAAGGACCACCGCCAAGCCCATTCCCACCATCGTCTCCTGTAAACCAACCTGGTCGGCCACGATCCCAAACGGCAGTGCGGCCAGACCAAACGCCGAGTAGCTCAACATGATCAGCGATTGCACCCGTCCGTGATATTCCATATCGGCGGTGGAAAGGATCAACGAACTGTTGAGCGTTTGGAACGCGGCCATGGCGCAGCCAACGAAAAACATGGCGGTGAGCGCCAAGAAGAAGTTCGGGGCGACCGCGAACAAAATCAGGAAACCTCCGAAGGCGTAGGCCGCAACGCTTTGACGGCCATTGAGGTCCTCGCGTCGAGTGTTGGCTAGCAGGATGGATGTCACGACCGCACCGCTCGCCGCGGTCGTGGTGATCAACCCGAGCCCTTGGGCCCCTCGCCCGAAGAACTCGTCGACGACGGTCGGGAGGAAGGCCTGATGGGCGAACCCAAACATCACCACCAGCAACGACAGGATCAGCGGCCGGACTAGGTCGGGCCGGCTTCGGGTGTAAGCGAAACCCGCTTTCAGATCGTCGAACGGTCCATGATCGATCCGCCGGGAGGGGCGACTTGTCGGCAGGCGAAGGGTGAGCAGCACCGCCACCGCGGAGAGCAGCGCCGAAAGGTAATAGACACCTTCAATCCCGAAGACGGCGACACCGATCATGGTGCCCGCGATCGCCGGACCGATAACGCGAGTGGCCTGCGTGCTCATTGATCCCAACATGATGGCGTTGGTGAGCCGGTCAGCGGAAATAAGTTCGGCGGTCATGGCAATTCGGGCCGGAGCCAGGATTGAAATGGTGCTTCCCCCAATGACCGAGGCTGCCACGATCATCCAGTAAGCGATTACTCCGGTCTCAATCGCGATCCCAACGACGATCGCAGTGATCGTGTTGATGGTCTGGCAGAAAAACAGGATGGAGCGTTTGTCGAACCGGTCGGCGAGCACTCCGCCGGCGGGGATAGCAACCAGTCCAGCGACACCAAAACCGATGAGCACCCCACCGAGCGCGGTGTTGGTTCCGGTGAGTTCATAGGCCAACCAACTGCGCGCCACCTGCTGGGTTTGCATCGCGAGGAAGACAAAAACGCCACCCCACCAGAGGCGTCGGAACTCCGGAGCGGCGAGTGCGCTGAATCGCCCGTCGGAACTCAGCCCTTCAGTCATTGCTGCGACCCTAGTCTCAGGGCTTGCGCGCTAGCGCATTCCGGTAGACGATTAGGCCCCGCAACTCAAGGATCCATCCGACATGACGTTTAGCTCTCACCATGCGTGACGAAACCGCAGCACTGCGAGCCGAACGGCAATCGTTGCTTGATCTTGCGAGTTCGCTGACAATCACGCAATGGGACCACCCGTCGTTGTGTGAACATTGGCGGGTGCGCGACGTAGTTGCCCACGCCAACCTGCTGGTCAGCGTTTCACGGCCACAGCTGGTGCTTGGGGTCTTGCGGTTTGGTGGGAACGTCAACCGCTACATGGCCCGGACCGTGCCGAAACGGGGCAATCAGGCACCCGCGGTTCATCTTGAAGACAGTGCGAAGCTGGTGGCTTCCGATGTCATCGCACCGATGGGTCGCCGGGTTGAGTCCGCCATTGATGCGTTCGTGCACCAACTCGATATCGCCGTGCCTCTCGAGCGACCGATGGTTGCTGATCCAGAACGGCTGCGGTGGATGGCCGATGGCATGGTCAGCACCGGCGGTGCCATCGACTCTCGCCGTCGGGTCACCGGTCTGCGGTTGGTGGCCACCGACATTGACTGGCATTACGGCACCGGACCCGAAGTGGTCGGACCGGCTGCCGCGCTGCTGCTCGCTGGTTGCGGACGCTCGGCGTTCGATCCGCAGCTCACCGGCCCGGGAGTTGACGAACTGGTCGCCCGCCGGTGACAGCGGCGCTACTGGACGGACTGCGGGTCGTCGATCTCTGCGGTGACCTTGCCGAAGCCGCCGGTCGCGTGCTGGCCGATCTGGGGGCCGTCGTGATCAAGGTTGAACCACCAGAAGGCGGACAGAGTCGACGTCGGGGACCGCTCGCTGATGACGGGACCTCCTACTACTGGAAGGTGTGGGGTCGAGGTAAACGCTCGGTGGTGTTTGATCTTGCGGCTCCGTCCGGGGTCGAGCAACTCCATCGCCTGCTTGTCCAGGCCGATGTGCTTTTGGAATCTGCGACGTCCAGTCAACGGTTGTCTTGGGGAATCGTGCCCGAACAGGTCGCGGTTCGGTATCCGCAACTGATCCACGCCAGCATCACGGCGTTCGGGATCGACGGGCCGCTCGCCGATGCCCCAGCCAGCGACCTCACGCTTTCGGCTGCGGGTGGACTGCTCAACCATCAAGGAGACAAGGATCGTCCTCCGATCCCGATCGGCTTTCCCGAAACTGCCCATCATGGGGCGGTGCAGGCGGCCGCCGATGTCATGGTGGCACTGTACGAACGAGACCGGTCGGGGTTAGGTCAGCATCTCGACACGTCGATGCAGGCGGCTGTGGTCGGGACGTTGCTGTGGACGAGCAGCTATGCGGCGCTGGACCGCAACCCTTCCTTTACCGGCGATGACCGATCGCAGGCGTCACGCGACCGGGGCGGAGAGGTCGTTGCTGGGATTCGTAACCCTGTCGTTGAGCCCTGCGCTGATGGGCATGTGGTGATGACGTTTGTGCTCGGCGCTCAAGGCAACGCGGCGTTCGCGGCTGCGATGCGTTGGGTGGAAGAAGCCGGAGCGCTCGACGCTGATTTGTGCGGTCGTGAGTGGGTCGACTGGATCGAAGAGATGAAGTCAGGGGTCCTTCCGGTTGAGGATGGCCGTCGGGCGATGGATCAACTTCTGGCCTTCATCAAGACTCGAACCAAAGCCGAAATCCATCAGCGGTCGGTTTCGGACAAGATGCTGATCGCGCCGTGCAACAACGCCGCTGATCTGCTGGCTGATCCACAACTGCGAGCTCGAGGCTTCTGGGTAGACGTGGAAGGGATGGCGATACCTGGCCCCTTTGCGGTGCTCAGCGAAACCCCGATCCGTTATGACCGAGGGGCACCGGCGCTGGGCGCCGATCAGGCCGAAGTCGAAACGTGGATACCAGCTGCACCGGCCGGCGGCAGTGCTGCGCCGACGGTGCCAGCAGTAGCGGCGAGACCGTTGGAAGGGGTCAAGGTTGTGGACCTGACCTGGATGGCGGCCGGTCCGATCATCACCCGAGAGTTGGCCAATCATGGCGCGACCGTGGTGCACATCGAGACGATGGCTCACGTGGACACCATGCGTTGGTTGCCACCATTTCATGGCGAACAAGTCGGAACCGACACGGGGCTACCGGCGGCCAACGTCAACCAGAGCAAGCTGGGGTTGGCCTGCAATTTCGGTCGTCCGGAGGCCGTTGCGGTCATTGATCGCCTGATCGATTGGGCCGACGTGGTGGTAGAAAACTTTCGACCCGGGCTGGCCGCTCGCTACGGGTTCGGGTGGGATCACGTGCAGGCCCGAAACCCTCGGGCGGTGATGCTTTCGACGTCGATGCGAGGCCAAACCGGTCCCGAGGCAACCCTGACCGGGTTTGGCCTGCACGGTGCAGCGCTGGCTGGGTTCGTTGACATCACCGGGTGGGCAGATCGAGCACCCATCGCTCCTTGGGGGGCCTACACCGATTTCGTGTCACCCCGGTTTGCCCTCGCTGCGTTGCTTGCGGCCCTGCGTCGAGCGGCGAAAACAGGCCAAGGTCAATACATCGACGTTTCCCAAAACGAAACCGGGGTGCATCACCTTGGCCCGTTGATTGCCGAATACTCCCAACGCGGTTCGCTGCTCGTTCGGCCCGGTGTCTCCTCTGAGGCTGGGGCACCCAGCGGGGTGTTTGGCGGGGCGGGAAGCGAACGGTATTTGACCGTGTCGGTGCTTGGAACACCGGCTTGGGACGCGATGGTTTCGGTGGTCGAACCGATGCGACGCTTTGCCGGACTCTCCGCACCCGAACGACTTGAGCAACGCCGTGAGATTGAGACGGTGTTCGCTGAATGGCTGAGCGTCCGTGACGTGTTTGTGGTTCAGCAAGATCTGCTCGCAGCAGGTTGCCCGGCCTACGTTTCGATGCGGGCCACGGACCTTCACCGCGACCCACAACTTGCCTATCGGCACTTCTTTACCCCGTTGGAACACCAGGTGATCGACGCGGCCTTCGATGGTCCCGTATCGATACTGTCGCGCACTCCAGCCCAGGCGTGGCGGGCAGGGCCGACGATCGGGGAGCACAGTCAGCAGGTGCTCGCCGACCTGCTTGGTTTCAGCGATCAGGAGATAGCCGATCTGGCGGTAGCTGGTGTGCTGACCTGACCTGCGCTGACCTGACCTGGTTCGATCAGGCGGTGAGGGCTCGGTAAATTCGAGCCAGGAACGAGGCCATCTGCTCGCGGGTTACCGGGTCTTTGGGGGAGAAGGTGGTGGGGGAGGTTCCGGTGGTGATCCCCAACTCGTAGATGCACCCAACCGATGTGTAGGCATACGATGCTGGACCGATATCAGTGAACGGGTGGCTGCCAGTGCACGATGTTGCGGTAATGGCTTGGTAATAGCGGGCCAGGAACGCAGCCATCTGTTCGCGAGTCACCACCGATTTGGGAGCGAAGGTGGTCGGCGTGGTGCCTCTGGTCACCTGAAGCTGGCTGAGGCAACCGATCGACTTGGCGGCGTACGAACTGCTTGAAACGTCAGTAAAGGGATACGTTTCGCTACACCCATCCCCGATCATCTTGGTGTTGAGTCGGGCTAGGAAAGCCGCCATCTGTTCTCGTAGCACCGCATCGTTGGGGCTGAAGGCGGTGGGGGAGGTTCCGGTGGTGATCCCCAGCTGAGCGATACAGCCAACGTCGTTGGTCACTCGCAGCACGGCCCTCACATCCAGAAAGTCGTGGATCTGCGGCATGTAGCAGTCAACGCCGGTCTCCGCCGACGTCCGGAGGGTCGGGACTACTCCCGGTGGTGACGTATCTGAACGGATGCTGGTTCCGAAGCTGTTGGACGCGGTGACGGTGAAGCTATGGACAGAACCACTGGCGTAGAGGCCGACAAAGCAACTGGTGGAGGTCGTTTGGCAAACGACGCTGTCGCCTTCGCGCACCTGGAACCCGGTAACCGGACCGCCACCGCGCGACAGAGGCGGAATCCAACTCACTCGCAGCTGGTTTGGGGTGCCATTGGGGGAGGTCACCACTTGTCGAGGGGGAGTGGGAACCAATTTGGTGGCATCGAGGAGCGTGCCCAAGCTGGCAACTTTCGGGAATCCTTGAGCGCTCAATACCAGCCGGCTTTCGGGGGCAAGGGTGTTGTTGAGGGCGGTGGTATGCGTGATCGTGAACGACTCGTCGACCAGAGGAACGCCGGTACCGATGATTTTGCGGCTAGATGCGTTAGTTAGGTCAAGTTCCACGCAATGAATCGTTCCCGTATCTTCTACAGCATTATCGGTGACGGTCAACACCCATTGGCCGTTGGCGGATGTGTTCTCCATTGCGGTGAGAGATTCAGACGCCCGAACCGGCCCGAGGTAGGGTGCCGACAGGTTAGAGACGAAGTCATCGGCGGCTTCAGTGAAGATGGTGAGCTCTCCGTCACAGCTACGGTCCCCCGAACCAAAGTTGTTCCCGCTTCCGCCATCTTCTTGATAAAGGTTGACTCGTTCCCCCGACGGGCTGGTCAGCGAGATTGTCAAGTCTCCAACGTAGGAGTGGCTGAGTCGTAGCCCGACGCTTACGATGCCGACCAAAAACGACTCGCCAACGTTGAGGGCAACCGAGGTCGAACGATTGTCAACGATCGCACCGGCGGAACTGTTCGGTTCCACCTCATAGCGGTAGATGGATTCGATCGCGACTTCACCGGTTTGGTTCGATTGGCCGGGCCAGGCCCAAGTGGCGGTCAGGTTGTCTCCCACAACCAACGGCACTGGGTTGGTGGGAGAAAGGACCCGGAAGCGCATCTCGGAGACGCTAAGCGTGACGCTGGTGGTCGCCGACCGGCCGTTAGCTTCGACGATTGAGGCGATCACCGTATTCGAACCGATCGAAGTGGGGGTGAAGGTGAATGAGGAACCGGTGTGGGCGACGACACCGTTGGGTGTTCGCCAAGTAACCGAGTTGGACAAGTTGGCTCCGAGCGAGCTGCTGGCGGTAGCGGTGAGCGTTACCGACTCTCCAAGGAACAGTTCGTCTCCGTTACTTGCACCACTGATGGAAATGGAAGGTGGAACCGTGTTCAACAAGGCAATGGATTTTTCTGCGTCAACGGTCTTGCTCCAACGCAGCGAATTCAATGTAGAGAGGGTTCGCCCACCGTCAATGATCAACTCGATTACTTGCTGCGGGGTAAGCGTCGGGTCAAGTCCGTAGAGCAGACTGGCAATTCCGGAGACGTGTGGAGCCGCCATTGACGTCCCATTTAGGGAAATGTAGGCCGCACCGTTTTCGATTTCGATCCCTGAGATAGAAGGGTCGGTCAATGAATAGGTTGAACGAATGGACGAGCCGGGCGCAGCGATATCAACCGAGGTCGTTCCGAAGTTGGAAAACGATGAAAGCTGCCCTCCTGAGGTGAGTGACGCGACCGACAAGATGTTGGATTGCGGGTAAGAGGCCGGAAAACTCGGGGAATCGTCGATGTCGGTCGATTCGTTTCCGGCTGAGGCCACAAACAGATGCCCTTCGGAGTTGGCCCGGTCGAGGGTCGCCGAGAACGCCGAGGATGGCGCCCCTCCACCCCACGAGTTGTTCGAGACTTTTGCTCCGTTACGCAGCGCGTAGTCAAGTCCGCTGAGGGCATCAGAAACGAAGCCTTGCCCGTTGGCATCAAGGAACCGGATCGGCATGATCTTGGCGTTATGGGCGACCCCGGCCACACCGATCCCGTTGTCGCGAACCGCCGCAATCGTGCCAGCAACATGGGTCCCGTGGCCCGCGAGATCGTTTGGTTGGTTATCGCCATCGACGAAATCCCAACCGTGAAGGTCGTCAACGAAGCCGTTGTTGTCGTCGTCGATCCCGTTGCCTGCAATCTCTCCGGGATTCGTCCAGATGTTGGCGGCGAGATCTGGGTGCTCGATCATGACCCCGCTGTCGATAACCGCGATGACTACGTCCTGAACCGAAGCCGTTGCCGCCCATGCCGCTTCTGCCCTGATCCCGTTGCTCCCGAAAAGCCCCCACAACTGGCTCGCCATCGAGTCATTGGATAGTTGGATGGAAACGTCGGGGGCCGGGCTGGGTTCCTTGGTTGCGGTCGCACTCACGATGTTGTCAAAGTCGACCCAGAGCACCTGATCGTCGCGGGCCAGCAGTGAGCGGATCGTTCCAAGGTCGCCGGTGGTTTCCAGTTGGTACACATTGGTTTCGCTGAACTGCTGCACCAGGCGGGTGTTTGTCTCCTTAAGGAGCCCGAGGACCGATTCCGGATCGGCACCCGCAGCGAATTCGATCAACAACGAGTACGGGTTTCTGACCAGGTTCGGTTGGCGGGCCAGCAGATTTTGAGCGACGGAACCGGCGAGCGAACCGCTGGCCGTGATCGGAAGGTCAAGCACTTTGCTATCAGTTGGGGGCCCGGTCTCAGTCGCGGTGTTGGTGCCGGCTTTGGTGTTGGCTTGGGCCGCGCCGGTTGACACCGTGATCGAAGCGGCGAGTGCGGCCGTCGCTATGAGTGCCAGAACCCGACGCGATGCATTCACTTCGGATCACGATACTCGCTGGGTTCCCAGGGTGAACAGCGCTGGCTAGGAAGGGCGTGAGCAGCACTGTGACTTACCAATCCCATCCGAAACCCGACCATTTTTTACTCCTTGCAGTGATTGGCAGGCGGCCAGAATCGCCAAGTGGTGTGAAGCTTACCTCACGGCTATCGGTGGGCGCGGCCTGTTTGTTACATCAGCGCGGAGATTTCATTTCGATGAGGGGGCGAGCCACCCGATGCTCAACGCGTCAGCGAACCCTGTAGGTCAGATCGTCAGGGATGCTGAACGAATCGGGTTGTGGCATGACCGTTCCCCGAAAGATCGAATCAAGGAAAGAAATCACGAACGTGTTGGTCAGGTCCTTCACCCGGTCAATCGGCATGTCGTCGGCCGAGCAACCAGCGATGGCACTTTCGTTGACGGTGGCGACAAGCAGCGGGTTGGCGGCGGGAAGCGACGGGATCCAGTCCTGATAGGCGCACATGTCGGTGAAGCTCTGATGCTCAGCGGCCGTCAACTCGACCCGGTAGAACGGTGACGAGGCACTGTATTCCCAGGCGGTTTCCACGTTGGGGTCCACGGGGGTGGTCTTGTCGTCGGTACCGGACACGATCAGGAGCGGAACCGTCACGTTCTTGAGGGATTCGGCGGGTACCAGCGCGTCGGCGCTTCCATCACCAACCGCAGGAGCAAACGTCACGATGGCGCCAACCCGGGTGTCGGCTGGGCTCGTTCCGTAGTCGTTGCTAAACCCAGCCACGACCTCAAATGCGGTCGTGCCACCAAGGCTATGACCAGCCACCGCGATGCTTTCAGCGTCGATTGCCTTGGCAAACGAGGCGGTGTCTGGGTTGGCCGGGTCGATCATGGCGTCGATCACTGCGCTCACGTCGAGCGGTCGGTCAAGCAGAACCTGGTCGGTGTCGATTTCCATCTCGAACACCAACTCGACGGCGGTGTTGCCAGTGTGGTCGGCGGCGGCCACGACGTACCCGTGGCTGGCCAACATTTCGGTGAAGTTCGAGTCGATAAATCGCAGACCACCCGAACCGTGGGTGTAGATCGCGAGAGGGAAGCGTTGATCGGTGGCGATCGCTGACGGGTCTGCGGCGATGGCGTTCGGTGACGGGTAGTAGTCGCCAGTGATGAAGGAATAGTTGGCTGGGTCTCCAGCGGTGTCAGGCGCTACCGGGAACCAGACTTCAACGGTGAGCGGACGCTGACGATCGGTGTCGGTCACGGTGATGGTGGTCACCCCCACCGTGTACGGTCCTCGTTCGATCAGTTCCAACTCTGGGAGGTCCGGGATAGGGGTGTCGTCGGTGGCTTCTGCGTCGTCAGTTGCTTCTGGTTCCGATTCGGTGTCGGTGGCTTCGGCATCGCCGGACTCATCGATTCCGGTGTCGTCTTGTGCGGGTGTTGTGGTGTCGCTCGTTGCGCAGCTAGCGGCAAAGAGACCAACGAGCAGCAGAGCGAGCAGTGAACGGAGCAGTGAACGATGGGTGCGCATAGCGCGCAGTCTTGCCGATCCACCCGAAAAGGGTGAAATCGTCACTTGGCGGCGTGTTTCTGAACAAACCAGCCAACGAGGCAGCAACTAAACGGCTGGCTACGGCACCCGGTAGAGGTTGGCTCCCCAGTGGGCACCGGCTCCGAAAGCGGTGAAGGACAGCAACTGACCGGGCACGATTCGAGACTCGTCGCGGAGATCTTGGTAGAGCAGCGGAAGCGTCGCCGCGGTGGTGTTGCCGTGGTGGGCGATGTTGCACGGAACCCGATCCTCACCGTCATCAAAACCGAACTGCTTGCGCATGGCGGCAATGATCCGCTCGTTGGCTTGATGGGCCAGCACCAGATCAAGATCGTTGACACGGAGTCCGTGCTCGTCGGCCACCGCAGCCACCGAATCAGGCATCAACCGAACCGCTTGGCGAAACAATTCCATTCCGTTCATCGACGGGAGATGCATTTCGGCGTCAAGCTGGGTTTGATCGACGTAGGGCTGGTGGCGAAAACCGACCCCTTCGACCCAGATCAAATCGAACAGCGAACCGTCGCTAAACAGTCGGCCTCCGAGAAAGCCTCGCGTCGGATCGGGATCCCGACGAAGCACCATCGCCCCGGCCCCGTCGCCGAAGAGCACCGACCAAGCCCGGTACTTGGTGGCCTGTTGATAGTCGGCGTCGCTCACCGGGTTTGCGTGCTCGCCTCGTAGGCGGCCCCAAACTGAGGGACCGAACGGCAGATAACCGGCATGGGCTTCAGCCCCGACTACCACCGCCGTCGTTGCTCGACCGCTGCTCAGCATGGCATCGGCGAGTTCCAAGCCGTAAAGAAACCCAGCGCATTGTTGACGAATGTCGAACGCCGCGATCGGGCCGAGGTTGGCTTGATGCTGGATCAGCGGGGCGTTTCCGGGGGCAAGCAGATCGGGGGTCATGGTGGCCGAGATCAACAGATCAACCTCATCGGGGCTGATCCCGGCGTCAGCGATGGCTGCGAGGACAGCTTGAGCACCAAGCGTTGCCGAACCCGTACCTGGATCGCTGTATCGCCGCATGTGAACTCCGGAGCGACTGCGGATCCATTCGTCGCTGGTGTCCATGACCTCAGCGAGCTGGTCATTGCTGACTTCTAGCTCCGGCAACGCGGTGCCGGAGCCGACAATCACTGTCCCCATGGCTGCGTACCTCGGCGAAAAGTCGGTCGTTGGCCCACAGGCTCGCTATTCGATCAAGGTATTGGCGAAGATCTGCCAGGCCAGAAGGCTCTTGGCGATCAAGCTCAACCAGATGTACACCCGTTCCCCGAACGCGTACTCCGCCCAGCGACCCCGGCCCCGATACTGAAGCCACTGGTTGATCGCGAAGCAGTTGAACATCACGAAAATGGTCACCAAGATCCCGTACACGAACCCGGGTGGGCCACCGTCGTCAGCTTCGGAAACGCTCAACGCCACCGAGGTTCCGATCGCCAACCAGGGAACAATCCCGGCCACGCACCCAAACCAGAACGGTGTCCACCAGACCGGTTGACCGGGTCGGTTTGCCATCTCCATCAGCCAACCGAACAGGATCATGGAAACGTTGGCACCGGCGATCGCAATGAGCGCCGCCGCGTCGGTGACGCCCGAAACCGCGCCGATGAGCACGATCATCAAGGTGGCCGAAAGCGAGTACTCAAACCAGCGCAATCGGTTACGGCCCGCGATCAGTTCGGAACGGTAGAACGAGAAACCGAAGGTGGCCATGGTGAGATGCGCCGCGGCTGAGAGAAACAGGAACATGGCGGTCCAGAACGCCAGCGGGAACGACAGCGCTTCGAAAAACTCACCGTCGCTCAGCGGTGTGCCCGGTGGTCCGTTAAGGGTGAACGAACTGACCTGTAGGTGAAAGTCGTTGCCGATCAGCCACATGGCGGCCCCTGACAACAGATGCAACACCCCCATCACCAAGTTGAACCGGCGCAGCCCGCCGATCTGCTCGTTGGAAACGGCAGCCGAGGTGGGGTTCGCGGAGGTCACTTCGTTGCCGCCGGGTCGAGCGTCTTGAGTGCCGTGTCGAGTTGGGCGAGGATCGCCTGATCGGACTCGTCACCGTTGTTGTCGGCGGTCAGCAGGCGATCACCAAGGAAGATGCTGCTTGCCCCGGCGTGCAGGCAAAGGGCATGGAGTTCTTCAGACATTGATGACCGTCCTGCGCTGAGGCGCACCACCGAACCGGGCATAACCAGGCGGGCTGCCGCGATGGTCCGAACCAACTCCAGCGGTTCGAACTCGGGTAGCCCATCCAGTGGGGTGCCCGGGACTTGAATCAACAAGTTGATCGGGACGCTTTCCGGATGAGGGTTGAGCGTCGCTAGTTGTTGGAGTAGCCCGGCTCGCTGCCGACGGCTTTCGCCCATTCCCACAATTCCGCCGGCGCAGAGGCTCAGGCCCGCGTCTCGGCAGGCCTGCAAGGTGTCCAACCGGTCCTCATAGGTCCGGGTGGTGATGATCTCACCGTAGAAATCGGGGGAGGTGTCGAGGTTGTGGTTGTAGAAATCGAGTCCCGCGTCGGCCAGCGTTTGCGCTTGGGTTGGAGTGAGCATTCCCAGCGTCACGCAGGTTTCCATCCCAAGTTCGGCCACTGCGGTTACCGACTCAGCGACGATGCCCACCTGCCGGTCGGTTGGCGAACGCCAAGCAGCACCCATACAGAACCGGGTCGCTCCTTCGTCATGAGCCTGTTGCGCGGCCCGCAGGATTTCGTCCCGGTCCATCAACGGTTCTGGTTTGAGGTCGTTGTTGTGGTGGACGGACTGCGGGCAGTACGCGCAATCTTCTGGACAGGCCCCGGTTTTAATCGAAAGCAATTTCGCCCCTTCGATCTCATGGGGGTTGAAACGTTCGCGATGGCAGGCATTGGCGTCGGAGAGAAGGTCATGGAAGGGGCGTTCGATAATCGCCAGGACCTCATCTACCGACCAGTCGTAACGGGGTTCGGTCATTGGCTCCATGGTGGCCGAATCGTAACCTGGGGTCCAGTTCGGAGGACGATCCTCGGTGGGTTGTCCACGATGGGGAAGGGATTCGGGCGTTGTTGTGGCAACCTCGGGTATGGCTTTCGGCGCGAATCCTGGTCCACCGGCTCATCAACGGCAGGTAAAGCGGCTGCTTGAACTGCTTCAGGCGGCTGGGCATGTCGACTTTCGCGACGCCCGAGGTCCGCTGGGTTTGAACCAGCGACAGGCCGGTGGTCGCTTCACCCGTGATGAAGCCGACGCCTTGATCGCCCGGTTGGAAGCCGAAGCCGAAGCAGGCAGCGATGGTGGGAACCCGCCGGTGGCGCCGGACCGCCCGGTGCGGTTGTCGGCTGCCGAAAAGGCGGTTCAGGCGGCATCGAGTGAACTGTTGGCTGCCGAATTGCAGCGTCGCGGTTGGGTGGTGCTTGAGCCCTAGGCGTGGTCTGGTTGCGTTCGCCGTTGGGGAGTGCTGGTCTGGGGCGGTTGTCAACGGGGAGAACCGTGATGGATACCGATCCGACATCGGAGCTGGCTGAGGCGTTTGCCTACTTTGTGCGGCAAGCCGTTGAGGCCGAACAGGCGTTGCGCAACGTGGATGCTGCGGGTGACTCGTTGAGTGCGGCCCGGGGATATCTTCATCTCGGCCGTCAAGTGTTGAGCGCGATGGAAAACCACCTGTTGGCCGACCCTGACCTGCCCCGCTTTCGGATTCTTGATGATCGGGTGCGAACCGGCGGCGACAACCCCGACCAGCGCTATGGGTTCGCCCCAATTCATGGTGGTGTGGACTATGAGGTTTGGGGTTCGAAAGGCTCGGCATCGCGCTTGGAGGTGCAGTTGTACCGGCGGGAACCTTACGGCGCAGAGGATGTGAGCCTCGGCTATCTGGCCGACGAGGACATTGATTTCGCAGCCGACGGCTCCTTTTCGATACGCGTCGGCCCGGGCCGTTCGGGTCGGTCCGCGCTCGATAACCCTTCAGAAGCGACGATCCTTCAAGTTCGGCAAATTTACGGTGACTGGAGTGAGGTTGATTGCGGGTCAGTGTTCATCGACCGGGTCGGCAGTGAAGGAGCCGCAGTCACGGTCGAATCTGCCGAGGTGGTGGCCCGTCGGTGGCGCGGCGCGGCCGACGACCTTCGAGCATCGGCTACCTGCTGGCCCGAACTGGTGCAGAACGGGATCGAAGCAGCGCGGCCCGTTAACACGCTGCTGCCGCTTCGGACCCCAGCGGCCAAGGGTGGGGTTTTGGGTCGGTGGATTTCGCTCGGCCAGTACGAGATTGACGGCGATCATGCCTTGCTGATCACCATGCCCCCGACTGCGGCTCGCTATCAAGGGGCGCAATTGGCCGATCGCTGGTTCGCCAGTCTGGAGTACTCCAGCGCAACATCAAGCCTTTCCGGCGAGCAGGCCCTCGTCGCCCCGGATCAGAACCGTTATCTGGTTGTTGCCTTGAACGATCCTGGCTATGCCAACTGGCTCGATCCGACCGGGTTGGCTCGAGGGGTCGTGCATCTGCGCTACGACGGGTTAGCCGAGGCCCCCGAACCCGAGCAGCATCCGACTGCTCGTCTGGTGAGCGTCGCAGAGTTGCCTGAGGTGATCCCTGGGTTTGCTAACTGCGTGGTGACACCCGCCGATCGCGACGACCAGCGAGCTGCTCGGCGACGGCACGTGCGTCGACGGTTCGGCCGGTAACACCGCTCAGCGGAATCGTTACACCACCCAACCCAAAAAAGGTACGGACCGGCCCGTTGCCGAGCCGGTCCGTACCTTCTGAGGGACCAAAGGAATGCTGTGTCGGTCGGGTTACAGGCCAGGGAGGACGATCACCACCGTCAGAGTGATGGTGGAACCAATTCGCCGGAGTGAACCAGCGGCAGCGTCGCTATCGACAACCGAACCGGTCTCACCGCTGGACCGAAAGACATCGACCCGTTCAACGACGAACCCCAGGTTGGTCAACGTGGATTCGGCTTCGGAGTAGTGCTGTCCGATCACGTCAGGGACGCTCAACACCAGCATGAGATCGTCGAAGTTGAGTTCAGGAATCTCGTATGGGTTGGGGAACCCACCGAAGCCCAGGTTTGGTCCGAGTTCGAAATCGAGACCGAGACCAAAGTCGAAGCCTGCATCGCCGCCATCGGCGGGTGCGTCATCGGCGGGTGCGTCTTCAGCGGGTGCGTCTTCGGCGGGTGCGTCGTCGGCGGGAGCTGCTTCAGCCGGTGCTGGCTCATCGGCCGGGGCGTCTTCGGCGGCAGCTGCTTCAGTCGGTGCTGGTTCATCGGCCGGGGCGTCTTCGGCGGGGGTTTCCTTGGCCGCTGCCGATTCGTTGTTCGCGGCGGTAACCGTTGCGGGCACGGCGTTGGACGTGGACTCGGTGACGAGTGTTTCGCTGGCGTCGTCGACGATCGACTCTTCGATCTGTGCCGGATCGGCCGCTGCCTCCGAGGAGCCGCTTGTGGCAAGACCGATCACTCCGCCAAGGGCGAAGAGTGCGGCAAGGCCAGCAACGGCAGCATGGGAGGTCTTGATCCGTCGGGTGGTGTTGGCGGCTGGGTTGTTGCTTTGGGTGTTCATTGTCATTGTCCTCTCGGTTTCGCACCCCCGTTGGGTGCTGTTCGAACACCATGAGCAACGAACTCTTCGACCGTGGACACAAATCTCGAAAAGTTTTTTGCCACCTTGAGGCGTTGGGTTTGCTGACGTACCGAACACGCAGCGCGACAGGAATCTTCGCCTTTCTGTCCACGGAGACCTGGTCGTGCATCAGGTAGGACATGAAGCGACAAGCAACCGCTCACTATGATCAACTTTCGTGGCTAAGCCAAGCGACGCAGAACTCATTGCGCAGCACCTGCGCGGCGACCGTCAGGCGTTTGCGGCGATCTACGAGCGCTACGCCGATCCCGTCTACAGCCTCTGTCGTTCCATCCTGCACAGCGAGGACGAAGCAGCGGACGCATTCCAGGACACCTTCCTTACCGCCACGCAGAAGTTGCACCAGCTGCGGGAGCCGGACCGACTCAAGTCTTGGTTGTACAGCATCGCCCGAAACCAGTGCCGGGCCCGGATCCGAGGCCAGAAGCGAACGGTGCTGGTCGGAGACACGGTCACCGCAGGAGGCGCAAAGTCTTCCGAGGTCAGCGTGCTCGACCCAGGATTTGAGGTCGACATGACCCAGTCCGTGGTGCGCGACGAACTTCGTGACCTCATTGCTCAAGCTCAGGCTGGGTTGAACGAGCGAGATCAAGAGATTTTGCAGCTACACCTTCGCCACGGTCTTGACGGCGACGAACTCGCTGATGTGCTTGGGGTGTCGACCCAGAATGCCTACAAGTTGCTCCAGCGGGTCCGCAGTCGGGTTGAACGGTCGCTTGGGGTACTGCTGGTGATGCGGTTTGGCCGACGCGAGTGCGAGGAACTTCAGGCGCTGTTGGGTAGTGGCGAACCGGTTGTTACTCCGGTGCTTCGTAAGCGGGTGAGCCGCCATATCGACGACTGTGATTCGTGTACTCGCCGCCGCAAGGCGCTGCTCGATCCTGGGGGGCTGGCATCAGCGATGCCCATGCAGCCGGTTCCCGCTGCCCTCCGCAGCAGCGTTGCCGAGTTGTTGGCCGGTCCGGGCGTGGCCCCGTCGGTCGAGCTGGTCTCGTGGCGTCCCGATGGTTTCCCGGTGGCCGACCCGGTCCGGCGGGGGATATTGGCCACCTGGGCGACTCGTTTGGCGATTGGCGTCGGTGCCGCGGTGGTTGTCGTGGCTGGATGGGCGGTATCGGTCGGGGATGGCACCCGTCAGGAACCATCAGCGACCGACACTTCACCGACGGTTGCGGTCGCCGATGATGGGCTGGCCCCGACCGAAACTCGAACCGACACCGATCCTGATCCGTTCGTGCCCGGAGTTTCTGACCCCACGGCAGTATCGAGCACTACCGCACCGGCATCCACGTCCACCAGCACCATCACGACGACGTCCACCAGTACGAGTACGACGACGTCAACGAGCACCACGAGCACCACGACAACCACCACGAGCACCACGACCACGATGCCCGCGGTTGTGGACTCGGAGCCGCCCGTGGTTCTCAGTTTCAACGTGAAAGTCCCAGGGATCGACATGTGGGAGCTCGGGGGCTGCGGTGAGGATGATGCACCGGTGATGGTGGAAGCATCGGACAATGTCGCTGTTCAGTCGGTGTTGCTTCGTTGGCAACTGGACCGTCCTGGGGTTGCTAAACCCGAAGGAACCATCGAGCTGACCCGAGCCCCAGGTGACACGTTATGGAACGGGTCGCTTCGGATCCCGGCACGAACCGTGTTGGGTCGGGAACGGCTGATCATGACCTTGACCGTCACCGATGAGGCGGGAAACAAGACATTCCGGAGCCCACCGGACAACCTGCAGAACGAAGACTTTTTCGTGAAGAGCTGTCAGGAGCGGAGTTGATTCCTGGCTGGCGCGCCCGTTGCCAACGGGCCTGAGCCGCCACTGTCACACCCACCTGTCACGCTCGGTTATCCGCTCAGTGTTCTTCGCTGGCGCCGTTACGGGTTAGCAGGACGCTCTTCACGAAAGGAATACCCATGCACTTCCCCGTCTCTACATTCCCCCGCAACCAGATGCCTCGGTTCCGATCCGGAGGAGAGCTGGCAACTGGCCGCACCATAGTGCTGGTCGACTTGGAGAATTTGTGCGGTTCCGGTGACCCGTCGTTGGCCGAATGCCAATGGGCTCAGATCCTTGTTGCCTCAGTAACCAACGATCCACAAGCACACGTGGTTGTGGCGGTAAGCCATCACGCGGCCAAGGTCGCCATGTTCGCCTGGGTAGGCGGACGGATCCTGATGAAATCCGGTCCCAACGGAGCCGACCTTGCGCTGCTTGAAGTGATCGACCAAGAAAACGTTGCCGAACGCTTTGACCGGGTGGTCGTTGCTTCTGGCGACGGCATCTTTGCCGATGCGGTTGCGAAACTCGCCGAAGCGGGGATCGTGGTTGATGTTGTGAGCCCCGAATCTGGCGCATCGAAGCGGCTCGTTGAAACGGCCAGTTCGTTCTCGTCGTTCGAACAGGCCACCTTCGAGATGCTTTTCGGAACCGCTAGCTGATTTCGGTGGGTAGAGCCCGCACCGATGTGAAACAGTCGAGGCCTGGCTGAACCACGATTTGCTTTCATCACCGGTGGTGCCCTCGGTATCGGTGCTTCGGTCGCCGGGTTAGTTCGGTGGTTCGCAGTCGATGCAGACCACGTCGTCGATTTCTTCTCCAGCGACGAACGCCGCGAGCCAGTCAACGAAACGCACCTCGTTGACCGTTATCCCGTACATGTTCTCACTGTCCAAGATGACGTGATCGACGCCGGGGGCGACATAGACGTCGTAGTCCACCCCCTGGTTTTCGGCCAAGGCCTCGTTGTTGTCAAGCACTTCCTTGATGGGCTGGTCCGGGAACCCGGCAAGTCGCAGGTAGCGGGCTTGTACCCCGTCGAAGGCGTTGTCGTAGCGGGCCCAGCGAATGTTGGGATGGTTGGCCGCGGCCAGCGCGACGACGTCGGGAATGCCAAACTCGGCAACCGTCAATCCTGCTGTCGACTCCCAATCGGGTATGACGGCGGCTGTTCCCCACAGGTTGCCGATCTGCTCGTTCAGGATTGGATTGCTAGGAAAGCCTCCTCCACCGTCGGGAAGCGACATGACATCGGCATTGGGGAAGTCGTCGGCAACGAGGCCTGCGAACAATGGGGTGGCAACTGCACCGGCGCTGGATCCGGCGACGAGGATTTGTTCGGCGTCTGGGAACCTGCTGGCCAAGGTTTCGAGTCCGTTCTGAGCATTGAGGAAACCGGTGTGATCCATGACGACCCCGTCGCCGTAGTCGACCCCCCGACGAGTGCCGACGTGGACATCGCCGGTGCAATACGGGATGTAGACCACTGACCAGTCAGCAACCGGGTTCTCCGGGTTGTCTAGTTGGAAGAGTCCTTTGTCCGGCAGGTCCGATCTTTCGAGGATCGATCGGCTGTAGGTCGGGTCATCAGGGCCGCAGGTTTCCGCCGAAAAACAAGCACCACCGGAATCGAGGTACACCAAGACTCTTTGGGGGTCACCTTGAACGAGCCAGTAGGCGTAGTCGGATCCGTCGGCGCATTTGCAGTCCTCGGGGAGGAACTTTTCCCAGCTTCTATCGGCTGAGAGGGGATCGGTAGAGCTCGAGGCGGTGGGGGCCGGAGCGTCGCTGGTGGTTGTCGACGACGTGCTGATCGGCACCTCGCCCCGAACCTCGGTGTTCGTACCCCCGCAGGCCGAGGCCAGCAGTACGCCAATAATCCCAATTGCCGCGAGTCGGTGCATGCATCTGTTCCTTCCGCCTGGTGGCAAGAAACTAGTTGATTGAGCGATTCGATACTGGTCGGAAAGGTCAGAGGCCGGCAGCTGGTAGCTGCCGGCCTCTGGTGGAGCGGTGACCTTCTGGCTGCAGGAACAGCCGGGGATCACGATGTTGGTGACTCAGTCAAACGGGTTCATGTTCTTGATCACTTCAAGGGTGACCGCCTGGCCTTCAGTCACAAGCGTTCCGGCTTCGATGCTGGCGCTTCGCACCGTGTTGTTTTCGCCGCTGAACACGATCACCTCTCGGATAGTGACATTCAGGCCGAGGTCGGAGAGCAGGATTGCGGCTTGGGTGCGGTTCATGTTGATGACGTCGGGCATGAACACGAGACCCTGAACCAGCTCGAAATCGGGCAGATTGTTTGAGAGTTCAGGATCGGTGAGGTTGTCAAACAGGCTTCCGGTGGGGAGTTCGATACCGAAACCGAAGTCGAACGGATTGTCGCCGGTGGTGTCGGCCGGGGTTTCTTCAACCGGGGCTTCTTCGGTGGGAGCTTCCTCAGCGGGGGCTTCCGCAACCGGAGCTTCCTCGGCGGGGGCTTCTTCGGTCGGGGAACCGTCAGCTGGGACCACAGCAGCGTTGCTATCGGTGGAGTTTCCGGCGGGGGAGACGGGGTCGGCGACGAGGACTTCGGCACCCACCAGTTCGCTGTCAACACTGTCAGCGGCTTGGGTAAGGGCAATGTCAGTTTCGGAAGTGGTGGCGGAGCCGCCGGTAGTGGCAAGTCCGATTGCACCACCGATCACGAAGAGCCCGGCCAGGCCCGATGCGGCCATGAGTCGGAACCGGTTGCGGGTGGGAGCCGAAACTGGTCCGGCGACCGGAGCCGTGAACACGGTGTTTGACTCAACCGTCGGAATCGGTTCGTGGGTGGTGGTGAGGTTCGGGTCGGTTTGGTTGTTGATCTGGGTGTTCATGGCACTGTTCCTTTGGTTGTGGCACCACTGGTTGGTGCCGTTCAGGGGCCATGAGCAACGAGGAATCAGGTAGTGGACACTTTTCCCAAAAACTTTTTCACCTAGCCAAGGGGCTGCGCTTTTCGGTGGAGTGAAGCACCGAGAGGCCGGTTAGCCGGGTTGTTCGCAGTCGACACAGACCACGTCGGAAATGTCGTCTCCGGCGAGGAATGCGCTGAACCAGTCAACGAACCGGGTCCCATTGACCTCAAGGTCATACATTTCTGGTCGAGCCAGGATCGTGTGTTCGGTGCCGGGAGCGACATAGACGTCAAGGTCGATACCGCTGCTTTCAGCCAGAGCTTCGTTGATGTCCAACACGGCCTTTACCGTTGAGTCAGCTAACCCTGCGAGTGCAGAAAAGGTGGCTTGGGTTCCGTCGTAGGCATGGTCGAATCGAGCCCAGCGGATGGCAGGGAATTCGGTTGCTGCGAGGCCGTACAGGTCGGGGATTCCGAACTCAGCGGCGGTGACGTCTGCGGTAGAGGTCCAGTCGGGGATCGCTCCGGAGGTTCCCCACAGGTTGCCGATCAACGCGTTGAGTCCCGGGTTGCTGGGGTAGCCACCACTTCCGTCGGGCAAGCCCATCACATCAGCGTCGGGAAAGGCGTCGGCAACGAGGCCGGCAAACAGGGGAGTAGGGACACCACCGGCACTCGACCCGGTAACGAGAATCTGTTCAGCGTTCGGGAACCTAGAGATCAGCGCATCGAGACCGTTTTCGGCATTGGTATACCCGAGGTGGTTCACGACAATCCCATCGCCGTAATCCACTTCGGTGTTGGTGCCGAGGTGGACGTCGCCGGTGCAGTACGGCATGAAGATCATCGACCAGTTGGCTACCGGGTTGGCGGGGTTCGCGAGGTCGAACACTCCCGTGTCGGCCTCTGTCATGTTGTCGTCGGCTTGGGTTGAGTATGCCGGATCATCAGGGTTGCAGGTTTCAGCAGAGAAGCAGGCGCCGCCTCCGTCGAAGAACAACATGACTCGGGTCGGGTCGGCTTCGCGAAGCCAGTAGGTGTAGTCCGAACCGTCGGAGCACACGCAACCCTCGGCGTTGATCTGTACCCAACTGGGCGTTGGTTCCGATGCTTCGGTGGTGGTCGGGGGGATGGTCGTAGGCGCTGATGTGGTTGTTGTGTCCGTGGCGCTAGCCGTGTCCGCGTTTGAAGCTGGCTCCCCGGCGGTTTGCGTGTCGCCGTCGCTACCGCAGGCGCTTGCCAGAAGCACTAGCGCTACTCCCATGATCAAAACTCGTCGCATCGACCCTCCCGAACCGTGGACTCCAGATACTAACAACCGTAGTTATCCAGTGGCTGATCGCTGTGCTTCGGGTTGTGGAGCCAATCGAGAGGTGACGGCCACATCCCAGAGCAGGGCTGCACCGATCGCCCCCTTAGCGGTCCACAACAGTGCCCGGAGTAGGTTCCAGTCCATCAACCGTCCGTGAACCTGTTGATCGAAACCGTCGGCCAACTCGCCGTGAGCGGGAGCGGAAGCGAAACCGCTGATGAGTAGCACCCCGGCCGCAGCAGCGCAGGCGATTCCGACCAGCAACCGTTCTCGTCGAGATCGGGCGAGAAGCAGCAAGCCGAGCGTGGTGATTCCTTCGGTGATCCACGGCAGAGCTAGGAGCGGGCCGATCCGCGCCACATGAGCGCGTTGGAAGGCCGTGTAGTTGTCTGGCCCAACTTCGGCGAAGAGTGGATAGTGAACGACGTGAATGGTCCAGATCAAGCCGACCAGGAACCACGTTGCGAGCGCGTGCACGGCGACGGTCGCGGCCCACTGACGCTGTGAACGATTACCGGAAAAAAGGGTGGTGAGAGGATGCGTCATAGTCGTGGTCGAGTCGGCAGGCCATGAGCCTACGCCCGGCGATTGTGGCCGTGCACAACCTATGGGTCGTTCCGGTCGGCAAACGTGACGTTCTGACCTCGTACGACCGGTTCGTTGAGCGCAACCGTCGCCGCCGAGGCACCCGTTGTCCTCGGGCCGAAGGTAGACGACCTAGTCCGGCCAGCGGCCAACTGAAGTCGACGCCGCGGTTGGCTCCAGAGTTCAGCCGGACTCTTATTGGTCGGGACGGCGGGATTTGAACCCACGACCCCCTGCTCCCAAAGCAGGTGCGCTACCAGCCTGCGCCACGTCCCGAAGAGGAGCAGCGTAGCGCCCTCAAGTCGGTGTTAGACGGCTGAGGTCAGTGGGCGTCTTGGTGACGTGAGTTACTCAACCGAGGATCTCGGCGAGAGCAACCGGCCGGTGCTCATCGATCGAGCGGTGGGCTGCTTGACCGATCGCTACCGAAAGGAGACCGTCGGAGAGGCTTACTTCGGCCGGGGTCAGACCCAAGATGGCGTCGCGAAACTTCTGGTGCTCAACAAACGACGAACCCGAATGATGACCGAGGTAGGCAATATCGGGATCGCTGACCGAAAACTGCTCGACTTCACCGATCCAGTGTTCGCCGCGTCGGCCGATTCGCACAACATCATCGGGGATCAACGCCTCCACTTTGCCAAGTTCACCCACCACGCTGAGTTCCTCCTGGTTGTGCGTGGCTTCGGCGAACATGCAGAGGTCAAGCATTCCTCGTCCACCGTCGTCGAACTCGACGATGACAAATGCGTTGTCGAGGATGTCCGGCGTCTTCTGGTGGTAGGACTCGTCTAGATGGTTGACATCCTGCCCACCTGAAGCCATCACGCGGATCGGCTGTCCGGGCATGATCCGAACCATCAGATCGAAGAAATGGCAGCACTTTTCCACCAGTGTCCCACCGGTGTTGGCCGAGAAACGGTTCCAGTCGTCAACCTTTTGGAGGAATGGGAACCGGTGTTCACGAATCGAAACCATGCGCGGACGGCCGACCGCGCCCGCGTCGGTTTCGGCGATCAACCGGGCGATCGGCGGCATGTAGCGGTATTCCAACCCAACCCAGGTCACCGCCTGACGACCTTCAGCGAGTTTCATGACTCGCTGACAGTCGGCGACCGTGGTGCACAACGGTTTCTCGACCAAAACGTGCAACGGGGTGGTCAGCACATCAGACAGCACGTCGACATGGGTCATGTTCGGTGAGGCCACGACCACGGCATCGCACATCTCGGCCGCGATCAGTTCTTGATGCGAGACGAAATGTTGTGCGTCAGGTACGAGCGCAGCCGCTCTTTCGCGGCTCGGCGGATGCGGGTCGGCAATGGCCACCACCGTTACGCCATCGGTGCGACGCAGGTTCTCGATGTGTTCGATCCCCATCATTCCGGTGCCGATGATGCCGTAACGGAGCATCGCCCCTCCTTCCATGACGGTCAACCAGCCGGTTTAGGTTGGTGCACTTGAGCGGGTTACTGAGCGGGTTACTGAGCGGGTATCCGCCCATCGTTCGTCGGTTAGCCTACGGCCCATGGTGCAACCTCTGGCCCAAACCGCGAACCGCCCGCTTCCTGCTGGCCTTGATCCGATCGGGCCGCTCGGGTTCGGGTGTTGGCGGTTCACGAACACCAGCGTTGAAGCCGCAACCGAACTGATCGAAACGGCGCTTGATCTTGGCATGAACCTGATCGATACCGCCGACGTTTACGGACTTGATTACGGCGGCAGCGGGTTCGGAGGGAACGAGGAGCTGCTTGGCCAGGTGTTAGCCGCGACACCGTCGCTACGGGGCCGCATGGTGTTGGCCACCAAAGGTGGGATCGCACCCCCGGTGCCTTACGACTCCAGTGACCAATACCTCCGCGCCGCCGTAGAGGCCAGCCTGCGCCGACTCGGCACCGACGTCATTGACCTCTACCAGATTCACCGCCCCGACCTTTTCACCCACCCGGCTCGGGTCGCTGACACGCTTTCGGCGCTCGTCGCTGACGGCAAGGTTCGGGCGGTGGGCATTTCGAATCACACACCGGCGCAACACCAGGCCCTCGTTGCCCATCTCGACGTCCCCCTGGCCACCACCCAACCGGAGTTCTCGGTAGCGCATCTCGATCCGCTGCGCGATGGCACCTTTGACCTCTGCATGCGCGACGGTGTGGTCCCGTTGGCCTGGAGCCCGCTCGCCGGAGGACGTCTCCTGTCCGGCCATGAACTGCCTCGCGAACTGCTGGATGTCCTTGATGAACTCGCCGAACGCGAAGCGGTCGATCGTGCCGCTATCTGCGTTGCTTTCGTGCTGGCCCATCCAGCCGCACCGGTCGCGCTGCTCGGTACCCAGAGCCCGGAGCGTCTTCATAGCGCAACAGCGTCGCTGCGAGTGCACCTTGACCGCGCCGACGTCTATCGCATCGTGCAAGCCAGCGAAGGTGTGCCTCTGCCGTGACCGGACCGGTTGAGGTTTCGTGGTTCGCGGCCCTCTGCGACGACGACTACGAACTGCTTGGCGTCGCTGAACCTCACCTGCTCAGTTCCTGGCAACACTGTCGAGACATCGTGTTGGCGGCCGATGCCAACGGATTCGACAACGTGCTGCTCCCGTCGGGGTACCAACTAGGTATCGACTCGGTGGCGTTCGCGGGGGGCATCGGTCCCCAGACCAGAAACATTCACCTCCTGTTGGCGGTTCGTATGGGCGAGATGTGGCTTCCGCAACTGGCCCGGCAATTAGCCACCATCGACCAGATGACCGACGGCCGACTCACCATCAACGTGATCAGCTCTGATCTGCCCGGCCAATCCCTCGCTTCGGAACCTCGTTACCAGCGAACGTTGGAACACATGACTGGGCTGCGGGCGTTGCTCGACGGTGAACCGCTTGAACTCGACGGCGAGTTTGTCAAACTTCACCTTGACCCGCCCCGGATCGCGACGGTTGCACCGGGTTGCCCTCCGCTGTACTTCGGCGGGTTTTCTGACGCGGCGAAGGAAACCGCGGCAGCCGCCGCCGATGTGTTCTTAACCTGGCCTGACACGGTGGCCCAGGTGGCGGCAACCGTCCAAGACATGCAACTTCGAGCCACCCGGCATGGCCGTTCTCTGCGTTACGGGCTTCGAACCCACGTGATCGTGCGAGAAACCGAAGCGGAGGCGCAGGCTGCCGCGCAGCGGCTCGTTTCCCGACTCGACGTCGAAACTGGTCAGGCAATCCGAGAACGGTCGCTTGACGCCGTGTCAGCCGGAGTGGCCCGGCAGACCGCATTACGTGACGGTTCGGATGGAGATGGGTACGCCGAAGCCAACCTGTGGACCGGGATCGGTCGAGCCCGTTCCGGAGCGGGGGCCGCGATCGTGGGGGACCCCGACCAGGTCGTGGCCAAACTGCGGGCCTATCAACACGCCGGTATCGAAGCGTTCATCTTGTCGGGGTACACCCATCGAGACGAATGCGATCTGGTCGCCCGATATGTGCTCCCGGCGCTTGACCACGCCCCGCTGCGACCCCGGTTGAGGTCTTAGCGAATCCGGGGAAGGCCGAGATGTACTTCGGCTACCAAGTTTCGGTTGATTTCGCTGGTACCGCCGTAAATCGCGGTCACCGGGGAGTGACGGAGGTTCTCTTCGATCCGACCCCCGAGGTGGGCATCGACTGCTTCGTGGGTGAGTAGCCCTTCGGCCCCCATCAGGTCATGAAAATCTCGACAGTGACGCTTGTAACTTTCGCTGGCGAACAGTTTGGTCATCGAACCCTCAACCCCGAACATGGCACCTTCGTTCGCTAGATCGGCGCAGTGATAGGCAAACCCGCGACAGACCTCAACGTCGATCAGGGCCCGCATCAGCCGTTCACGAACCGCGGGATCGTCGATCGGGTGGGTTCCGTCGGGCCGCACGTGCGTTCGAGCCCAGTCCACTGCTGCGTCAATGACCGGAGGGGACGGGAACTGGCCACCGGCGATACCTCGCTCATATTTCAGTGCCGTCTTCATTACGGCCCATCCGCCGTTCACCTCACCGATCCGCCACTGGTCGCTGAGTCGCACATCGTCGTAGAACGTGGCGTTTGAACGCTCGGTAGCCATCGTCGGCACCGGCCGGATCTCGATCCCGGGAGTGTCGAGCGGTACCAAAAAGAACGTCAAACCTTTGTGCTTGGGCACCTCCGGATCGGTGCGGGTCAACAGGATCACGTAATCAGCGATGTGGGCCATCGTCGTCCACATCTTTGCGCCGTTGATAACCCATTCGTCACCGTCGCGCACCGCTTTGGTTGCGGCGGCGGCAACGTCAGAACCCGACTCGGGTTCGGTGTAGCCAAAGCAGCCCAACGCTGTCCCGTCAAGCAAACGAGGCACAACCGTTTCTTTGACGGTGTCGTTGGCGTGCTCAAGCAAAATCGCGGCGACCACGATGGTGACCGCCATCGCGTCGATCGGGGCGCGTGCCAACTGCATCTCTTCGTTGAGCACCACCGATTCGAGTGCGCTGCGTCCGCCTCCACCGAGTTCGGCCGGAACCGGACCTGACAACCATCCCCGGTCGGCCATCGCGGCGTGCAACGCTGGCGCGTGGATCGTTCCGTCGTGGGTGGCACGGATCATGTCTTCGTTGAGGTGTTCGGCGAGGAACGCCTGCACTTCGCTACGGAATGTCTCGGCTTGGGGAGGGAAACTGAAATCCATTAGGCCGCTCCTCCTTGATCGGCGCTGACGGTTCGGGCACCAAACTCGGCGTCGGCTAGACGGGCATATTCAAGGGCTGGTTCACCGAGTTGCAGGGTCCATGCGGTTGCGTGTCGATGGAAGAGTTGGATGTCGTACTCCTCGGAGAAGCCGTATCCACCGTGGTACTGCAGTGATCGGTCAGTGGCGAAACGAGCGGCTTGAGCGGCGAACAGCAGCGCCATTCCCGCCAGTCGAGAGCCGTCAGGCTGCCCAGTTTCGAGGGCCCACACGGCTCGGTAGGCCAGCAGTCGGCCACCTTCGACCTGAGTCGCAGCGTCGGCATAGCCATGCTGAAGCGCCTGGAACGTGCCGATCAACACGTCGAACTGGGTTCGTTCCTTGGCGTAGTTGACGCCGATCTCAATCGCCTGACGAGCCAGCCCGACGTAGGCCACCGCGGTGAGCGCCCGCCACTCGTCAAGCGCCTGTTCGCGGTTGGTGGTGCCCCCAGAGAGCGGGGCCGCGTTTGATACGTCACGGTCGGCGAGCGGAAGATCGGCGGTGTTTGGGATCCGCAGCTTTGACGGTGTGCCTTCGCTGACCATCAGGCCATCAACGGTGGGAACGACCACGACGTCGGCAACCGCACCCGCCGGAACCAACCGGGCGGTTTGGTCAATGGGGGGCCGCAAGGCCAAGGTCGCCAATTTGGTACCGGCCGCGAGTTCGCCAACGAGATCATCATGGCCACCGGCCCGATGGATAGCCCGGGCCGCTACGGCGTGCTCAATCAACGGCACCGGAGCCAAGTGGGCGCCAGCAACCTCGGCAACGACCGCGAGGTCGCTCAGGGTTGCCTCGGCGCCACCGACCGATTCGGCAAGCGCCATCCCGGGTGCTCCCATGGCGGCCAGTGCCTCCCAGAGGTGGGGATCAAAACCGGTGTCTTCGGCAGCGGCGCGCACAACCGCAGGGCTGCATTCGTTCTGAAAAAAGCTTTGGAATGCGTCGCGTACGGCGAGTTCGTCGTCGGAGAGTCGTGTTCGCATGAAGACATCCTTGTCGGTGCAGAGCGGGAACGAAAAGTTGGTGGGCTTAGCGCGGAATGTCTTTCCACGGTTGGTCTTTGCTGAAACCAGGTTCTCGGGGCAGGCCCAGGGCGCGTTCCCCGAGGTTGTTTCTCAGAACCTCGTTGGTGCCACCACCGATTGAGATCGCGAACCGGCCGACGAGTTCGCTCTGCGCCCAGAATGTTTCTGGTTCATCGCCGGCGAGGCCGGCCGCTCCCCGGAGCTCCATGGCGAGCGTTCCGCTACGGGCTCGAATATCGGCGGTCATCAACTTGATGAGCCCTGGGTCCATCGGGGGCATCTCGCCTCGACGTATCGCGGCTTGGATTTGTTCTCCCATCCAACCCACCACCCGTTCGCGGGTGATCAGATCGGCAAGCGACTGCCGAAGGACGGGGTGCTTGTCCGCGCCACTTTCGCGAGCCAGCGAACGAAGGTTGTCGCTGGCCGGAGCTTTGGGGCCGCCCCCGATAAACGCGGCCTCGTTGGCCAGCACGGTGCGAGCTACCGACCAACCTTCGTTGATCTCGCCGATCACGTTGGCGACCGGTACCCGAACGTCGGTGAGGAACACCTCGTTGAAGTGGGTGGCACGGTTGATTTGCACCAGAGGACGGACCTCAACCCCGGGGCTTTTCATGTCGAGCAGCAGGAAGGTGATGCCTCGATGTTTCGGCGCATCGGGATCGGTACGCACCAGCACAAACGCCCAGTCACAAAACTGTGCGGCGCTGTTCCATACCTTCTGTCCATTGAGCACAAATTCGTCACCGTCGCGCACGGCACGGGTTCCGAGCGACGCCAAATCTGAACCGGCACCGGGTTCGCTAAACAACTGGCAGAACGTTAAACGGGCCGACAGCAACGCCGGCAGAAACGTCTGTTTCTGTTCTTCGCTGGCGTGGCGGAGCAAAGCGGGGCCGAGCATGGCGGTGGTAGCACCCGCGAAACCGGTGTATTCCTCGTAGTCGCGGGAGATTTCGCGCTCGATCCGAGTCATCCACCCCGGTCCGCCTCCGCCTCCGTATTCGGCGGGCCACGCCAAACCCATCAGGCCGGCATCTGCGAGTTTCGCCTGCCACTGGCGACTCGTTTCAAAATGTTTGGCGGCTTCGGCTGGGTCGGTCTGGAGGTTCACAGCCCAAGGATCGGTTTCTTGCCGTGGGGTGGCGTTGGCTGCGTACCACGCGGCAACCCGGGTGCGGAACTCTTCAGGGCTTTCCACGGGTTGGTCTTCGGCCATGGCTTGGGACTGTAGTGGTCGGCGTGCTCTGCTGACAGCTTGGGCCAGACGAGATCTTGGGGCAGACTTGGGCCATGACTGAGGCCTACATCGTTGACGCTGTCCGAACACCGACCGGGAAGCGAGGCGGTGGTCTCTCTCACGTCCACCCCGCCGACCTCGGAGCGGCGAGCATTTCGGCGCTGCTGAACCGCACCGGGGTAGATCCAGCCGCAGTAGAAGATGTGGTGTTCGGCAACGTTGATTCGGTGGGTGGACAGGCGGGCGATATTGCCCGTACCTGCTGGTTGGCCGCCGGCCTGCCCCAGCACGTTCCGGGTACGACCGTGGACCGTCAATGTGGTTCAGGGCAGCAGGCGGTGTCGTTTGCGGCGATGGGTGTGATGGCCGGTGTGCAGGATTTGGTGGTTGCCGGCGGAGTTCAGCAGATGTCGCAAATCCCCATTTCATCGGCGATGACGTTGGCCGCCGAGTTGGGATTTGATGATCCGTTTTCGGGTTCGGCCGGGTGGGTGGCTCGGTACGGGACACAAGAAGTTTCCCAGTTTCGTGGCGCAGAGATGATCGCTGAGAAGTGGGACATCAGCCGAGACGACATGGAAGCGTTCGCGTTCGCAAGCCATGAACGGGCGATCCAGGCCATCGATGAGGGACGTTTCGACGCCGAGATTTCACCCGTGGGCGAGTGCGTCATGGACGAAGGACCCCGTCGGGGAGGTTCGATCGAGAAGATGCAGCAGCTTTCGACGTTGGTTGAAGGCGGCCGGATCACTGCCGCGGTCGCAAGCCAGATCTCTGACGCTTCGGCGGCGTTGCTGATCGCCAGCGAGCAAGCGTTGAAGGACCACGGGTTGACGCCACGGGCCCGCATTCATCACATGAGCGTGCGCGGCGACGACCCGATCTTCATGCTGACCGGACCGATCCCCGCCACCGAATACGCCCTCGCCAAAACCGGAATGTCGATTGCCGATATTGACCTTTTCGAATGCAACGAAGCGTTTGCCAGCGTGCCGCTGGCCTGGATGAAAGAACACGACATCGCTCACGAGAAGGTCAATGTCAACGGCGGAGCAATCGCGCTGGGTCATCCGTTGGGGGCGACCGGTGCCAAGTTGATGACAACGCTGCTCCACGAACTGGAGCGGACCGGAGGGCGTTACGGCCTCCAGACCATGTGCGAAGGTGGCGGTCAAGCCAACGTGACCATCATCGAACGTCTGTGATCGCCGGACGGGTACGGGGGCGAACGGGTGCGGTGGCGAAGGTGAGGGGTGACGATGTCAGCTGAAGTTGTCGGAAAGATTGTGTTCGTGACGGGCGGGGCGAGCGGTATCGGCCGTGCTGCCGCCGAAGCGTTTTCGGTGGGTGGCGCCGAGCATGTGGTCGTCGCTGACCTTGATCGTGAAGGGGCCGAGGAGACGGTCGGTCGGCTGGTTGGATCGGGAAGTGCGGTCGCGCTTGATGTCACCGACGAACAAGCCGTGGCCGCAGTGGTGGACGAGATCGTGGACCGCTTCGGTCGGCTCGACGCGGCGTTTAACAACGCCGGGATCAACGATGTCCCTCGCCAGTTCCACGAACTCGACGCGGCGCATTGGGACCGGATGATCGCCGTGAACCTGAGCAGCGTTTTTTACTGCATGAAGCACGAACTTCGACATATGGCAGCCGCGGGGAACGGTTCGATCGTGAACACATCGTCGGGGGCTGGTGTGGTTGCCGCCCCTGGGCTCCCGCATTACACCGCGGCGAAACACGGTGTGGTCGGGCTCACCAAGGCCGCCGCTCAGGAATATGTCCGACAAGGCATTCGGGTCAATGCGGTCCTGCCGGGTTCGACCGACACGGCAATGATGCGTTCGTTCATCGCAGGGGATGAAGGAATGGCGAAGATCATCGCCGCGTCAAACATTCACGGTTCGTTGATTGCTCCGCAGGACATCGCCTCAGCGGTTGTCTGGTTGTCCTCGGATCAGGCATCGATGATTAACGGGCAGTCACTGGTGGTTGATGGCGGGGGAATCGTTCGGTGACAGCAATCCCGCTGGCCCCTGGGTCGGTTTCACTTCGGCTCTATCCCCACGATCTCGATCCGGTAACCCAAGTTGAAGTGCTCCGGCGTCAAGCCCGAAGGGCTGTCGAGATCGGCTACGACGGGGTGATGGTGAGCGAACACCATGCGGATTTCCCCGGGTATCTTCCCAACCCGGTGCAGTTGGCGGGAATGCTGCTTGAAGCGATGCCTACCGGCTGGGCGGCCCCGTGTCCGCTGCTGTTGCCGTTGAAACCGTATGCGTTGATCGTGGAAGATCTGGCCTGGTTGGCCGCTGCGTTTCCGGGTCGGGTGGGGGTTGGATTCGCGGCGGGGGCATTGCCGGTTGATTTCGAACTGGCCGAAGTGCCGTTTGAGGAGATCGTGGATCGCTTCAAGACGGCGTTGCCGTTGGCGGTTGCGGCGCTTCGGGGCAGCGACCCCACCCCGCTCGGATCGGACCGGGCGGTTCGTCGCCTGGCGGAGGACCCGATGCCGATTCTGGTCGCGGCCCAGAGCGGGCCGGCGTGTCGTCGGGCGGCTGCGCTTGGTTGTGGGGTGCTCTACGACAGTCTTCAGTCGGCGGACGTTTCGGCCCGGCTTGGCGCAGCTCACCGCGAAGCGGGAGCAACCGAAGGTCGAGTGCTGATTCGACGGGTTTGGATCGGTGACCCTCCCGCCGACCGGATGGCGGCGCAGATGGACCACTATCGCAGCTATGCCAGCGAGGCGGCGCAACGCAACTGGACCGATGAGTCGTTGGTTCAGGGGGAGACCGCGGAGGCTGCGGCGGACGCGTTGTTGGCAGTGCTTGAGGAAAGCGACTGTGACACGGTGAATGTGCGGGTGCACGTCGCGGGTTTGCAGCCCGAAGATGTAGACGCCCAACTGACCCGGCACGAAGGCTTGTTTCTCGATCGGGTTCGGGCTGGTCTCAGCGGTCGTTGATCGGGTGAGTGGATGACCCGTTGAGTTGGGTTGCTCGACCGGTCGGTGAGCTGGCGTTACGCCAAGACGTTGTCGATCCGCTCGGTAGCGGAGTCTTCGTCGACGTCGAGGGCGAAAGCCAACTCTGAGATCAGCACGTTGCGAGCCTTGGTGTAGAGCGACTTTTCGCCAGCGGAGAGCCCTTTGGCCCGATCGCGCAACGCCAAGTTTCGGACGACTTCGGCGACCTGGTAAACGTCGCCGCTCTTGAGCTTTTCCTGATGGTTCTTGAAACGACGTGACCAGTT
>JAFMKU010000001.1:126897-144782 GCA_017852795.1 Candidatus Neomicrothrix sp. | reverse complement strand
CCAAGGTCTGGTAGCCCATGGCAATTCGACACATCCGGTCGTACACCGCACCGCTGACCCGAGCGGTTCCGATGTTGTCAAACGGGTTCATCGCGGCCACCAACCGGAAACCGTCTTCAGCTCCGATCCGACCCAAGCGAGGCAAGGTCAGTTCGCCTTCGGACATCACCGTGATCAGCAGGTTCACCGTCTCCTCGGGCACCCGGTTCAGTTCCTCGACGTAGAGCAGCGAGCCGGTCCGCAAGGCCGTCACCAGCGGCCCGTCAACGAACACTTCCGGTCGGTAGCCGTCTTCAAGTACCCGAGACGGGTCGAACTGGCCAGCAAGGCGAGCTGGGGTGAGTTCCGCGTTGCCTTCAACAAAGACAAACCCGGTTCCCGCTGCGTGCGCGACTTCCCGAAGGATCGTTGACTTTCCCGTCCCCGGTGGCCCTTCGAGCATCACGTGCCGATCGGCAGCCAACGCGGCCACCAACACTTCGAGTTCCCGTCGTCGACCGACGACCTCGCCTGCGAGGACATCAATGATGTCGGTGTCAAAGAGGCTGGTCACGAGATCCGGCTAGTCAAAGACAATGACGCCGCGGATGTTCTTGTTGTCCATCATGTCGGCGTAGCCCTCGTTGACCTGATCGAGGGTGTACGTCGAAGTGATCATCTCATCAAGTTTGAGCTGACCGGCCTGATACATCGACAAGAGGTGCGGAATCTCGCTACGGGGAGAAGTCGATCCGAACAGACAGCCCTTGAGCTCTTTGTTCATCATCGCCAACTCGAACAGGTTGAGTTGCACATCCATCTGCATCGCGGGAGCGACCGCGGTCGCCACGATCGTTCCGCCCTTCCGGGTCAGGAACTGGGCCGGAGCAATCAGGTCGCCGGTAAGCACCGATGGGGTCAAGATGACCGAGTCGGCCATCACCCCTTCGGTCATCGCCCCAACCATCTCCATCGCTTCGGCCATCGACGGCGCCGAGTGGGTAGCCCCGAACTGTTGGGCGCTTTCACGCTTGAACTCGGAAGGATCAACGGCCACCACGTTTTTGGCTCCTGCGATCTTCGCGCCTTGGATGGCCGCGGTACCGAGACCGCCACATCCCACGATGACCACCGTGTCCCCGGCGCGAACACCGGCCCGGTTGACAGCCGAACCGAACCCGGTCGTGACCCCACAGCTCACCAACGCCGCCGGGCCAGCCGGAACATCCTTTTGGATCTTGATTGCCGAGTCGACACTCAACACCATGTGCTCGGCGAACGTTCCGAGTTTGAGCAGCGGGGTCAACGGGTTCCCGTCGGCGTCGTAGTGGCGGAAACCGCCACCGATCATCCCTGGTGCCATCAGGTGCATCCCAAGGTCACAGAGGTTCTGTTGACCTGACGCACACCAGCGGCACTTGCCGCAGGACGGAATGAACGAACACGAAATGTGGTCGCCAACTTCGAAGCCGGTCACCCCCGGGCCGAGTGCGATGACTTCGCCCGCTCCTTCGTGCCCACCGATCAACGGCAGCGGAACTGGCATCGTGCCATCGTGGGCGTGTTCGTCGGAGTGGCACATGCCAGCTGCCAGGGTCTTGACCAGGATCTCGCCTTCTTGGGGATCCGTGATCTCGATCTCTTCAACGCTCCAGTCGGCACCAACCTCGCGAAGCACCGCAGCTCTGCTCTTCATGACGACCCCTTCAGTCAATGTGTTCGCATCTCTGCGACGGACACAGAGAACGTACCAGCGAAGCGCAACGAGCAACAGTCCAACCGGCCGCGCTGCCCGTTTGGGGGCCTCAACGGTTTCGTCCACCGGGTCCCCAACCGGTACCGTGCCGGGATGGCCGAAGACATCACCGTCGTCAAGACATCCCGCCAACCCGAGGACCTGCGGCGTCTGCTGCAAGCCTGGATACAAGAAACGACCGGTGATCAAGCGGCCACCGTGGGTCCCGTGTCGTCTCCCGACGCCAACGGCATGTCCAGCGAGTCGCTGTTCTTCGACGCTAGTTGGGACGGCCGCGCCGCATCGCTGGTAGCCCGTCTGGCCCCATCGCCCGACGACGTACCGGCGTTCATGACCTACGACCTCAAGCGCCAGTACGACCTCATCGAGTTGGTCGGTCGCCGGAGTTCGGTTCCGGTACCGGAGTTGTTGTGGCTCGAAACCGATCCGACCAGCCTCGGCGTCCCGTTTTTCATCATGCATCGGGTGAAGGGACGGGTCCCGTCGGACCTTCCCCCGTATTCGATCGACGGCTGGGTTCGAGATCTGACTCCCGACGCCCGAGCCCAACTCGTCACCAACAGCCTCTCGGTACTCGCCGGAGTTCATTCGATCGACATTGCTGATGGTTCAGCCGATTTTCTGGAGTTTGATTCGTCGCTTGGTGACACTCCACTTCGTCGCCATTTTGCAGATCAGCAGCTCTACTACCGATGGATGTGCGACGGAGCCGGCCGTTCGTTCCCAGCCATTGAGCGAGCGTTCGCATGGATCGAAGCCAACTGGCCTGACGAGCAACCATCGGCGATCTCCTGGGGCGATAGCCGCATCGGCAACATCATGTACGAACCACACGGGGTCGCACCGGTGGCGGTCCTCGACTGGGAGATGGCAGCGATCGCACCACCGGCCCTTGACGTTGGCTGGATGTGTTTCATGCATCGCTTCTTCGAATACCTGCTGGGACTCGGTGGGATGGACACGCTGCCCGACATGCTGCAACCCGCCCAAGCCCGCGAAACCTACGGTGAAATGACGGGGGTTGACGTCGGAGACCTTCGCTTTGAACTGGCCTATTCGGCCACTCGGCACGCCATCATCATGAGCCGCTTGCACGCCCGCAACGTGCACTTCGGTACCCACGAATGGCCCGAAGAACCCGATGACGCCTTCTTGTTCAAGGGCCTGCTGGCTGAACTCACTGCCGACTGAACCCAGTGCTGATTAAACCCAGTGCCGGTTCGGTTGCTACGGGGTAGCGGTCATCCCGCCGTCAACCGCGATCACTGCACCGGTGATCGCCGATGACGCCGGCGAGCAGAGCCAGGCGATCGTCGCCGCCACCTCACTGGGGTTGATCAGCCTTCCCAGCGGTGTCTGATGCGATACGAAATCATCCACGGAGGTCAACCCGTAGATCCGCGCCGATTCTGCCAACGCGGCCGTGTCGGTCGATCCGGGCGACACCGCATTAGCGGTGACCGTCGTCCCGGCGAGATCGGCCGCCAACGCCCGAGTGAAACCAATCACCCCATGTTTGGCCGCCGAGTAGGGCGCCATGTGGCGAAGTCCGAGCGCACCCGCGGCGGAGGCGACCGTCACGACCCTCCCGTTCGGAGAACTCACTAGTGTGGGCATCGCCGCCCGAACGGTGACGAACACGCCGGTCAGATCGGTAGAAAGCACCGCCGCCCATTCCTCATCGTCTACCTCCCACGCTGGCCGTCCCCCAGCAACAACACCCGCCGCGCAGACCACCGCGTCGAGACGACCGAACGCGCTGACGGTTTCGGCCACTGCACCAGCCATGGCTTCAGGGTCGGAGGCATCGGCCGCGAACCCTCGGGCTCGGGGCCCACCATCGGCCACCACCTCGGCCAGATCTTCGGGGCTGGCCATCGCATAGGGCACGCCAGGATGAGCAGTGGTCCGATCAGCCACCCCGACCGCCCAACCTTCAGCCAGCAGGGCGCGAACCGTTGCTGCGCCAATCCCTCGGGCGCCTCCGGTTACGAGAGCGACAGGTGAGTCCATACCGTTCATGCTTTCAGAAGTTCGACCAGTTCTTCGACCCATCGGCGAACGATTGTTTCACCGTGATCGGCCGAAGCGCCGTGAGGGTCGCCAAGCACACCGTTGTCGCTAACCGCTTTGACCCCGCCTCCCCGAAGTTGTTCGGCAAGTTCTCGCAGCGGAGTGGTGTTGCCAGCGGCCAGCGCCGAGAGTCGAACCCGGTCGGGGGCCAGGGCCAACATCACCGACGTTTCGGTCATTCCGGCGTGGGCATCGCCCCCATCGACTCGGGGATGCCAGGCCGTAAGGTTTCGACCTTCCGCGCCGCAGCGCTGCACTGCGCGAGCTACCGCGTCGGCGTTGCCACCGTGGCCGTTGACCAGCACCACCCGCACAAACTCGGGACCAGCGGTGCGAACGATCTCGATGATTGCCTCGGCCAGCACATCACGGCCGATCGACAACGTCCCAGCGAACCCGGCGTGTTCACCCGAAGCTCCGATCGCCAACGCGGGGGCGACCAACGCGGCCGGGACCTGCGCCGCGGCCCGCTGGGCGACCGCTTCAGCGATCACCGTGTCGGTATTGAGCGGTAGATGCGGTCCGTGCTGTTCGATGGATCCCAGCGGGAGCACCAGCACTCGTCCATCACCGACCTCGCCGCTGACCAGCGGTCCGAGCGTCGACACAACGAACCGCCTTAGCTGATCCGCGGCGGGCAGAAACCGTCAGGTATCACCACGTCGGCTCGGGTCAGGTCACCAATGGCTCCGACCCCGATCCCGCGCATGGTGGCATCCATCCCAGCCCGGATCACGTCCAGCACGTTCTCCACCCCCGCCTGACCGTTAGCCGCCAAACCCCAAAGGTACGCCCGTCCGATCAAGACCGCGTCAGCACCAAGCGCCAACGCTTTGACCACATCGGACCCTCGACGGATCCCTCCGTCGAGCAGCACCTGCACATCGCCCCCCACCGCGTCAGCGATCTCCGGGAGGGTTCGCACCGATGCCGGTGCCGAGTCGACGTTGTTCCCGCCGTGGTTAGAAACCGAGATGGCAGTCACACCGGCATCGACGGCTCGGCGAGCCTCATCGGCCCGAGCAATCCCTTTGACCAGAAACGGCCCATCCCATTGGGCCCGAAGCCAAGCCACATCTTCCCAGGTAGGGGGCGGGGTCATCATCCAGGTGCCGTACGCCTCAAAGAACGGCGGCGGTTTGCTGTTATCGGTCACGAAGTTCGGTACGCCCAGCATCGGGATCGTTCCTCGCCGCAACCAGGTCGCCAACCAGCGGGGTCGGGCCAGCACTTCGCCGATGTGCGGGAGAAGCTCTTTGATGGCCATTGACTGCGGGATGTGAGGGCTGCCCCAGTCGCGTCCGTGAGAAAACGACCAGTCAAGGGTGAGGATCATCCCCACCGCTCCGGCTGCTTTCGCTCGTTCCATTCGGGCCACCATCGAGTCCCGATCGCCAGCCCAGTAAATCTGGAAGAACGTTTGGGAGTTGACCGCGCAGACATCTTCGACCGGTTTGCTACCAAACGAGCTCAGAGCCATCGGGATGCCGCGGGCCGCAGCGGCCCGGGCCACCGCCACTTCACCGTCAGGGTGCACGGCCTGCACACCGGTTGGCGAAATCATCACCGGCATCGACGCCGGTTGCCCCATGATCGTTGTTTCCATCCGACGTTCGGCCGGTTGCCCCGCGGTGATCGGCCGAAACCCGAGCTGATCGAACGCAGTGGTGTTGTCGTTCATTGAGATCCCGGCTTCGGCCCCGGCAATCAAAGCTCCGTACACCGACGACGGGATCCGCCGTTTCGCCCGTTCCTGCGCGACCGCAACCGTTTCGAACCACTGGTTCGCCATGACACCCTCCACGTTGACGCCTCGCAGGATACCGGACGACGACCAGAGGACGGTTCGGGTCTAGGCTGGGGGAAGCTAACGAGGTGGAGGGTTCCCGATGTCCTACAGCGATCTTGACCTACGACCAGTGGTCGAACTTGACGAGAACACACGCGGTGAGTTCATCATCCGTGTGTACCAGCACCTGCTCGGCGCGGTGGCCGTGTTCCTCGGTGTAGAAACCCTGTTTTTCACCACCGGGATCGCCGAAGGCCTCTACAACTTCGTGGCCGGAGGAGGCGGTGGCCGATGGCTGCTGATCCTCGGCCTGTTCATGGTCGGCCAGTGGATGGTGGGCAACGCCGCCGCCGATCTGCTGAACCCGCAACGCCAATACGCCGCCCTGTTCGGTATGGCCGTGCTGGAAGCGCTGATTTTCGCCCCGTTCCTTCACTTGGTGTTCACGGTGGAAGGTGGGGGCACCACCGTCGCCGCCGCCGCGTTGTTGACCGCCGTCGGTTTCGGTGGCCTCACTGCGGTTGCGGTCGTGACCCGCAAAGATCTGTCGTTCCTGCGGCCCATGATCATGTTCGGCGGGATCGCCGCTGTGGTGTTGATCCTCGGGGGTGTGCTGTTCGGTCTCGAACTCGGCGTCTGGTTCTCGGTAGCCATGATCGTGCTGGCTGGCGTCTCCATCCTCTACCAGACCCAGACCATCATTCGGCGCTACCCGCAACAGGCCTACGTCGCCGCGGCGCTGGCCTTGTTCAGTTCCGTGATGATGCTGTTCTGGTACGTGCTGCGGCTGCTGATGCAGCTTCGCCGCTGATCGACAACCAACCTCAGGTCAGCCCGCCGAGCGAGGTTTGCTGGTTAGCTGCACCGAGGTTCGGAAGCTGTGATCGGAGCCTTGAGGGCGTTCGGTCGCGGCCTGAACCAGCGGTTCACCGTGACCCAACACGCATTCTGGATCGGGCCCATCGAGCGGGATACCGGTGAAGAACTTGGCCGCCATGCAGCCCCCTTGGCAAGCATCGAAATGCCCACACGAGGCACAGGCTCCCGCCGATTGCGGTTCGCGAAGTTCCGCGAACCGCTCGCTTTCCTGCCATACGTGAGCGAAACCGCCGGTGTCTCGCACCGAACCGGCCCGGAACTCGTCGTGCAGCACGAACGGACAGGCGTAGACGTCGCCGACCGGGTCGATCAGGCAGACCACTCGGCCCGCCCCACACATGTTGAGACCGGGCAACGCCTCGCCTAGCGCCGAGAGATGAAAGAACGAGTCGCCGGTGAGTACTTCGGGGTGATCCAGCAGCCAGTAATACAGCGCTCGTTGTTGAGGATCAGTGGGGTGTAGCTCATGCCAGCTGTCCGCGCCCCGACCGGACGGCCGGAATCGGGTGAGTCGCAGTTGCGCCCCGTACCGGTCAGCCATGGCTTTGAACGTCTCGACCTGCTCAATGTTGTGACGGGTCATCACCACCGAGATCTTGAACTCGCCAAAACCTGCTTCGGCAAGGTGCTCCATGGCGGTGATCGCGGTGGCATAGGAGCCTTCGCCCCGGATGCGATCGTTGGTGTCGGCGTCGGCTCCGTCGATCGAGATCTGGACGTCGACGTAATCCATTGCGGCGAGTTCGGCGGCCACCTGGGCGTCGATGCGCGAACCGTTGGTGGAGAACTTCACCCCCACCCCGTGATCGACGGCGTACCGGAGCAGGTGCCAGAAGTCGTTCCGGATGGTCGGTTCGCCGCCTCCAACGTTGATGTAGAACACCTGCATCCGAGCGAGTTCATCGATGAGCGCTTCGCATTCGGCGGTCGTGAGTTCATCAGGGTCGCGGCGTCCGCTCGACGACAGGCAGTGAACACATTGCAGGTTGCAGGCGTAGGTCAATTCCCAGGTCAAACAGATCGGCGCGTCGAGCCCCTGCTTCATTTGGGTGGCCAGACCGCTCTGCTTGGCTTGGGAAAGCACCAGATCGTCGGGCCGCGGCTCGTTGATGATCAGGTCGGTCATGCCGCTACCAGAAAATCTGACGCCACCAGCGCAGTCAACGCCCGACGGAAGCTGCCCCACCGGCGGGGGTCGATCCCTGACGCGGCAAACGCCGCCGACACGCTGGGGTGCTGGTCGAGCGACTCCACCAACGCCACCAGTTCAGGGGCTCGCAAAAAATTCAGGCGCCGATTTTCGTAGTGATACGCCAGAGCCCCGAACGGCTCGGGACGCAAGGCCACCCTCGGGTGGAGGTGATAGCGGCGTTCCGGATCGAAAGGCGTCACGGTCTGCTCGGCCGGCGACGACGAGCCGACCGTTTCAGTAGACACCGCACATGCCGTCGATGGAGATCTCTTCGACCAGAAGTTCGTCGTCAACCAGATCGTCGTGATCAACGATGGTCGGTTCGCTGGTTTCTGTCGGCTCCATGGGTCCTCCTCGGCTCAACGACCACAATCTAGGCCCGCTCGCGCCACGATGGGAAGCTGACCAGTGCGAACGCTTCCCGACGACCGGCTCAGCGGACCTGAGGGTTGTACCCGATGGTGGTGCGATGAAGCAGCCGTTCGTGGCCGTCGTATCCCCCGGTGGCTCGATGCAGCACGCAACGGTTGTCCCACATCACCAGCATGTCGGGTTCCCAACGGTGTCGGTACACCACCTCGTCGGCGGTTTGCCAGCGGTACAACTCGAGCAGAAGTTCGGTGGCGGCGTCACGCTCCATCCCCTCGATGCCGATGATGTATCCGATCGTGCCGTACAACGTCGCTTCACCGGTCTCGGGATGGGTGGTGATCAGCGGATGGGTCTGGGTTGCATACGCCGATTCGTCGGCGACGATCCGCATCGAACGCCCCGTGTCGTCTTGTCCGTACAAACCATCGGGTGCGTACCCGGACCGGGCCGAGTGCACCGCCACCAAACCAACAAGCTGATCGCGCAGGCCTTCCGGCAGCCGGGACAGCGCCGAAATTTGATCGGCGAACAACGTGTCGCCTCCGCTGGGCGGCACCACCCGGCTGAGCAGGCAGGTGCCATCGGGAGGTTGCGACTGGAAGCTCCAATCGGCATGCCACGACTCGGCGAACAACGAACTGGTCTCATCGGCGCTGCGATGGATGGCGGCAATGTGCCGATGCCCGTCGATCGATTCAAAAAAGGGATCGTCGCCGAAAGGACCGAAGTGCAAGGTGAACTGTTCTAACGCTTCCGCGCTCAACACCTGATCGGGGAACGCCAACACATGGTGGGTGAGCCAGGCGTCCCGAATGGCTGCCACCGTTGCCGAATCGAGTGGGCTGGAGAGATCAACACCACCGACGGTCGCCCCACAGGAACTGCCACTTGGAGTGACCTCAAGGGTGGTCATCGTCACCAGTCTCCCGTTCAGTTGTCGGAGTCGCTGGCATGGGTCCGCAACAATGCGAGCGGAACGACGTCCAGCGCCCGTTCGTGGGTTGCGGCAAGACGAACCGGGCAGGCATAGCCCGCCTCAGCCGCCTGCAACCATCGAGCCGCGCAGACACACCAGCCGTCACCAGGGATCAACCCGACGAAGCCGTACTCGGGGCGCGGCGTGGAGAGATCGTTGCCGACCGACGCCGAATAGGCGAGAAAGTCGGCGGTGACCGTGGCACAGACCGTGTGCGACCCGGCATCTTCCTCGGAGGTGTTGCAGCAGCCGTCCCGGAAAAACCCGGTCACCGGGTCGTTCCCACACTCCGCCAACGCGCCTCCGAGAACATTGCGAACCATGGCTCCATCCAACCACGTATCCTTCGCCCGAGAAACCCGGAGGGTCTGATGCGTATCCGTAACGCCACCATCGCCGATGCTCAAGCGCTGCGCGCCATCTACAACCATGAAGTGGAGCACACCACCGCGACCTTCGATTTGGTGCCCCGAACCCTGCAACAACAGCAGGAATGGATCCAACAACGTCAGGGGGCGTTGGGGGTCATCGTGGCAGAACTCGACGGGCAGGTAGTCGGCTTCGCATCGCTGTCACCGTTCCGAGACCGCCCCGCCTACAACACCACGGTCGAAAACAGCATCTACGTTGACCGAACGGCTCGAGGTTCCGGCGTGGGGCGGGCGTTGCTCAACGAACTCATCGAGATGGCCAAGAACCGAGGGTTTCACACCATGGTCGCCCACATCTCCGGCACCGACGGAGTTTCGGTAGCGCTCCATCAAGCCTGCGGTTTTACGTTGACCGGCGTTCAACGAGAAGTTGGCCGCAAGTTCGGTACTTGGCTGGACATCACCATCATGCAACGGATGCTCGACACCCCGGACTAGCCCCGGCGCCTGCCAGCAATCCGCTGTCGGGCGAAAACGGCAAGTGGCCCGACGCTTGAGCGTCGAGCCACTTGGTCCGTTGGTGGGCCGGGAAGGATTCGAACCTTCGTAGGCGAAGCCGACGGGTTTACAGCCCGCTCCCTTTGGCCACTCGGGCACCGACCCTTGGACGGCGATCAACGATAGCGCCCCCGTCCGAAAGTGCGACCAGACAGCCCCTTTGGGCTCAAACGTCGCGCTGGTCTGGTCTGTCGAAACCTTCGGCGGGCGGCTACGGTCTTGCCATGCCGACGTTCGATGTGGTCTCTGAAGTTGACATGCAAGAAGTCCGAAACGCCGTGGATCAGGCTGCCCGTGAGGTTGCCCAGCGGTTCGATTTCAAGGACACCGGAAGCTCGGTAGAGCTCGGCGACGACCAGATCCGGATGCAGTCCGGTTCAGAGGACCGCCTCAATGCGCTCCGAGTGGTGATCGAGGAGAAGTTCGCCAAACGCAAACTGTCCATGAAAGTCCTTGATTACGGCACGATTGAACCAGCGTCGGGGGGTGCGGTCCGCCAGATCGCCAAGCTGCAAGCCGGTATCAGCACCGACAAGGCGAAGGATCTCAACAAGTTCATCAAGGCCCTCGGCCTCAAAGGGATCCAGTCCTCAACCCAAGGCGATCAGCTGCGGGTCAGCGGCAAGAAACGTGACGATCTTCAAGGGGTTATCGCCGCGCTCAAAGAAAACGATTTCGGAATCCCGCTGCAATACGTCAACTTCCGGGACTGACCCAACCGTTCCTCGCTGAGCCGGCGCTCGAAACTGACGATCCCCGATCAGCGGTATTCGGCGTCCTTGGCGTCTCGGCGGTCGTAGTACCCGGATGCGATGTACAACGCGGGAAGTTCCAGACCGCGCATCATCGAGACGTTGCGTGGATCGTCATCGGCGGCCAGTTGAATGTCGGCGCCTTCGCTGGTCAGGCGATTGAGTTGGGATTGTTTCCATTCCGAGCTGGGACCGTGATCGTTTGCCGCTCGCAGAATCAGCCAATCGTGCCGGATCGAATGACGCGCCAACCAGTCAACGGTCTGATCGCGTATGGCATAAATCCGTGCGGTAAGGATCACCACGCACAGTTGTTCTGCCAGCGCCTCGGCGAGTGCACGGCCCGCGGGCAGGACTGGGTCGTTGACGCAGGCATGAAAGAAATCGGAAAAGTCTTTCGAGGTGGGGTGTTCGCTGGCGAGGAAATGTTGGCGGTGGCTGGCGTCGGAAATCACCCCGTCAAGGTCAAGCACCGCGGTTGGGCCCCCCAGCGCTCGCCCGGTCGTCGAAATCCAGTTGTCTGAGTTGGTCACGGTGGCGGCTAGTCCTCGTCTCCACCCGCCGCGCCGTCACGGATCGCCGCCACCACACCCGGGTCGGCAAGCGTTGTGGTGTCACCCAGCGCATGGCCGTCGGCCACATCGCGAAGCAACCGACGCATGATCTTTCCTGATCTCGTCTTGGGAAGGTCCGGCACCAAAAACACGGTCTTGGGTCGCGCCGTTGGACCGAGTTTCTTGGCGACGTGCTGACGGATCTCCTCGCCGAGTTCCCGGCTGGGGTCGACCGAACCAATCAAGATCACGTAACCGACGATGGCCTGACCGGTGACTTCGTCGGTGGCGCCGACCACGGCCGCTTCGGCCACGGCCGGATGATCGACCAGAGCCGATTCCACTTCGGCGGTGGAGATGCGATGTCCGGACACGTTCATGACATCGTCAACCCGCCCCAGCAACCAGAGGTACCCATCGGCGTCGAGTCGGGCCCCGTCCCCGGCGAAGTACCGACCTTCGTAGGTCGACCAGTACGTCTCCCGGTAGCGATCAGGATCGCCCCAGATCCCGCGCAGCATCCCCGGCCAGGGCCGGGTCAACGTCAGATAGCCACCGCCTTCGGTGACCGGCTGCCCGGCGTCGTCAACAACTTCAGCAAACGCCCCCGGGATCGGTTGAGTCGCCGAGCCTGGTTTGGTGGTGGTCACTCCCGGAAGCGGGGTAATCATGTGGCCGCCGGTTTCGGTCTGCCACCAGGTATCGACGATCGGGCACTGTTCGCCACCGATGTGCTGGTGGTACCACATCCATGCTTCCGGGTTGATCGGCTCACCGACCGTCCCCAGCACCCGCAAGCTGGTCAGGTTGCGGGCATCTGGCCATTCAGGACCCCAACGCATGAAGGTCCGGATCGCGGTCGGCGCGGTGTAGAGCTGGGTCACTGCGTAGCGTTCGATGATGTCCCAGAGCCGATCTTTGGGCCAGGCCCCTCGATCGTCGCCGTGACGATCGGCCAGACGCGGCGTGTCCGGGGTGCCTTCGTACATCACCGAGGTGCAGCCGTTGGCCAGCGGTCCGTAGACGATGTAGCTGTGGCCGGTCACCCATCCGATGTCGGCCGCACACCAGTACACGTCGGTGTCGGGCTTGAGATCAAAGACGTATTTGTGGGTGAACGCCACCTGGGTCAGGTAGCCCCCGGTGGTGTGCATGATCCCTTTGGGTTTAGCGGTAGTCCCCGATGTGTACAGCAGGTACAGAAGCTGCTCGGAGTCCATGGGTTCGGCCACGCACACCGGGTCGGCGTCGGCCATCAGGTCATGCCACCAGTGGTCTCGGCCGGGGACCATGTCGGGGTTGGTGTCGCAGCGGTTGACCACCACCACCGATTGCACGCTGGCGGCTCCCGCTGCGAGAGCCGCGTCCACGTTGGGTTTCAGCGCCGATGGTTCACCCCGCCGATATCCGGCGTCGGCGGTAATGACCAGTTTGGCGTCGGCGTCTTCACAGCGGTCGGTGATCGCGTCGGGAGAAAAACCTCCGAAGATCACCGAATGGGCTACCCCAATACGGGTGCAGGCCAGCATGGCGATCGGCAATTCGATGACCATCGGCATGTAGATGGCCACCCGATCGCCTTTTTCGAGACCAAGACCTTTCAGGACGTTGGCGAACTTCTGCACTTCGGTCAGCAGATCGGCGTAGGTCACCGTGAGCGTGTCGCCCGGTTCGCCTTCCCAGTGGAATGCCACCTTGTCGCCGTTCCCTGCCTCCACATGACGGTCGAGACAGTTGTAGGACAGGTTGAGCTGTCCCCCCACAAACCATTTGGCGAACGGCAGTTCCCATTCGAGCACCGTGTCGAAATCACGGTCCCAGGTCAGCAGTTCTCGGGCCTGCCTCGCCCAGAACGCTTCGTAATCTGCCTCGGCTTCGTCGTAGAGCGAACGATCGCCGGTGTTGGCCTGCGCCACGAAGGCAGGCGACGGCGGGAACCGCCGATCCTCGCTCTCGTAGATCTCGATCGATCCTTCAGCCACGACGTTTCCCTTCACCCGACGACCACCGGCCGCCTTAACAGCCCGAACGGGATGACCTTAGTCAACAGATCGGCACCAACGTAGAGCGATCCGTCCCCCTACGTTGCGAACCCGAAACGCCGGAGGGTGAATGCCGGGCCTGAAATGCCGAACCCGAAACGCCGGACAGCGGGTGGTTACTGCTGGGTGAACGCCTGCCAGCTCTCCAACGCCTGCGGGTGGGTTCCTCGGCCAACTTGGCGCTCCGGCCAGCGAGCCTCATCTTGTTGCAGCGGGTTCGGTTCCACGTCCTGCCCGTAAACCAGATAGTGGCGCCGGTTAGCCGCGAAATACCAGCGGCCATCGCGTCGCTCGTAGCGGTCGTGGTACTGGATGGCCTGGGTGACCCAACGATCGCTGCCCACCCCACCGTCTTGCACTTCGGCCTTGCAGTACACCACCCCGTGGGCATGATCGGGTTCGTCGAGTGTGATGTGGTGGGTGCCGACGTTGAGAAACGTCACCCCTACCGCGTGCAGCGCTTCGCTCACCAGCCGATGGAGTTCTGGCCGGCCGCTGAGCGTCGAGCTGATGCGAACGTCGGGCACGTACAGTTCGACGATCCCATCCACATCTTTCGCATCGGTCAGGTACGCATAAGCCGAGGCCAACTGCCGGATTTCTTGGAAGGCGACCAGGCGCTCGACGGGTTCCACGGCTCCGAGCGTAGAGCGTGGGCCAACAACCGACAGTGACCGAACCCTGCTCACCCGACCCGGTTCAGTCCGAGACGGTGTCGGCGTCCGAGACGGTGTCGGCGTCGGCGGTCAAGCAAACAGCTGCTCGCAGCCGGTGCCGGCCAGTTGGCGGTCAACAAACACCCGATCGTCTGGTGCCAGCTCGCGGTATTGCTCCCCCAACCACGTCAGACATTTGCGCTGATAGGCAAACGGTCGCTGCCAATACTCCTGACCGTCGATCAGGCAGCGCATCTGTTCGGCACCTTGGTCGAAAGCCTCCGCGTTGGCCACCATGAACGGCGCGTAGGTTCGACCGATTTCTTCGAGCAGAGCACGAAAAGTTGGGCCGAGTTCGTCGCGGCTGCACCATCCCTCGCCCTTCCATTCCCACCCGGAAAGGTCCTCAAGCACATCAACCCAAGCCGAGACTCGGGGGGCGATCTCGCGAGCGATGAGCAGCGACGGCAACTCGACCTGCACAAGCTGAGTCAATTGGCCAAACAACGCGAAGTCAGCAGCCGAGGGTCGGGCACCAAAAAGGAAACGTTGCTCGCTGAAGCGATCGCGCAATATGGTCAGCAACCGCCGATAGCTGGCCTCGATCAGCGGGCCGGTGACCTCCAGCGATCCAGCCACCACCCCCGAGAGACGATCTATTTGTCGCTGCCCGAACGTCTCACCAAACACCGCAACCGCCTCATCGGTAGCCCCGAGCCGCCACAACGGAAGCGCCTGATTGGCATAGGCAATTCCCTCCGGTGTCCCCCACCGGTAGTGAAACATCTGCTTGGTGACCCACTCGTCGGCATAGTCCTCCACCAGCGAGACGAGCATGTCTAGCACCGGGTCCGCCGGCACAACGTTGCGACCATCCCACTGGTGTTCAAGTTCGCGGATGATCGGACTGGAATCGCTCAGCGCCCGGTAGCCGCCCGTGTCCTCAGGGACATAGAGGCACGGCAGGAGCGGAAGCGGTGGTGGTGGCAGTTCTGCGCGACCAGACACGCCCGGCATCGGTGCGTTCAGAAACTGATGCGGGATCCGCCGGTAGCGGAGCACCGCCCACAACTTTCGGGTGTACGGCGAACCGACCCCTCCCGAGATCAGGTACGGCTGCGGCGGGTTCATTGCCGCGACATTTCGGTCGCAGCCCGGGCGGTGGTTTCTTCAACGCTGGATCGTTCCGGAACGCTGATCACAACTTCGTGGAGCGTTCCGGTGTAGGCGAACGGTGCCGCATACCGTTCCGACACGGCAGAACCGTGGTCTTCGCCAACGCTGGACCCCACCGAGGAAACCATCCGCATGTAGAACGGGATCACCTCCCGGCCGCACGCCTGTCCGTTGATGGACACCTCGGCCCATCCGGTCGTCCGACTGTTGCGTTGAAGTCGCACCTGCAAGGTCACTTCGCCGTCAGGTACCGCCATGGTTGACTCGACAATGGTGTGATCGTTGAACGCGTTGTAGTCGACCACCAGACGGCCGTTCTGGACAAACACCGAACACCCGGAGTTCTCATTTCCTGTCGCCCACAACACCCCTTCGTCGCCGGCGGTGGCCGACACTCGAGCGGTGAGGTCGAACGCGAAACCGGTCACCGTTGCCGAGGCCTGCGCCCCGATCGGTGACATGGGTGGCCGGTAGGTGTAGATCCGGTCGTGACGATGAGGTGAACGGTCGTTGCGGTGCGGGGTGAACAGTTCGATCGTTCGATCGTCGAGGGGAAGCACCCCGTGACGTTCGGCTTCCTGCCACCAGAGGTCAATCATCTCGGCGAGCCGCTCGGGTTGCTGCTCGGCAAGGTTGTGGCATTCCGACGGATCCGCTCCGAGGTCGAACAGTTCCCAAGGTTCGGTCTCGAAGTCGTCTCCTTGGAGGTGGCGGGTTACTGCTTTCCACCAGACCCCATCGCGTTCGGCGATTAACGCCCGGCTTCCACCGTTCTCGAAATACTGACAGGTGTTGACAGCCGGAGCGGCCGCATCCTGAAGGACCGAGACGAACGACGTTCCGGTGACCGGAAGCTGGTCAATCCCCCGGTAAATCTCAGGGGCGCTAACCCCCAGCAGTTGATAGATCGTCGGGGCGATATCGGACACGTTGACGAACTGGGCACGTTTGGTCCCGGCCTGATCCGGACCGAGCCCGTCGGGCCAGTGCAGGATCATCGGGACGTGAACCCCGCCTTCGTGGGTGTTTTGCTTGTACCAACGGAACGGCGAGTTGCCGCACTGCGCCCAACCCCACGGATAGTTGGTGTGGCTGTGCGGGCCACCGATGTCGTCGATTCGAGCGATTGCTTCGTCGGGGGTTTCGAGGATCCCGTTGAAGAACTTCATCTCGTGCATGACCCCGAACGGGCCGCCTTCTTGTGACGCACCGTTGTCGGCCAGCACGATCAGGATGGTGTTGTCGAGCTGGTCAAGGTTGCGCAGACCTTCAATGAGTCGACCGATCTGGTCGTCGGTGTGGTCGAGAAACGCCGCGAATGCCTCTTGGAGCCGGGCGGCTAGCAGGCGCTGGTTCTCCGGCAGTTCATCCCAGGCTGTGACACCAGGGTTGCGGGGTGCGAGTTCAGTACCCGCAGGGATAACCCCCAACTCAAGTTGACGCTGGAACCAGCGTTCACGGATCACATCCCAACCTTGGTCGTAGCGACCCCGGTACTTGTCGAGATACGCCGCGGGCGCCTGATGGGGAGCGTGGGCCGCGCCAAAGGGCAGATAGGCAAAGAACGGGCGGTCGGGACGAACCCCTTTGCTGTCGTTGATCATCTGAAGCAACTGATCGACGAGGTCTTCAGAGATGTGGTACCCCTCTTCGGGGGTAGCCGGAGGGTCGATCAACGTGTTGTCTCGCACCAGTTCGGGATGAAACTGATCGGTCTCACCTTCCAGAAAGCCGTAGTAACGATCGAACCCACGAGCGAGTGGCCACTGGTCGAACGGCCCGGCAGCCGAGATGGTATCGGTGGGGGCCAGATGCCATTTGCCGGTGCAGAACGTGGCGTACCCCTCGGCTTGAAGCACTTCAGCGATCGTCGCCGCCGAGTTGGTGATGTGACCCAACTGATGCGGGAAACCGGTCCGCCAGTTCGAAACCCCCCGCATGCCGACCGCGTGCTGCGACCGGCCGGTCAGCAGCGCCGCTCGGGTCGGCGAACACAGCGGGGTGACGTGAAAGTTGGTGAACTGCACACCTTCGGCCGCCAACGCATCCACGTGGGGGGTGTCAATGTCGGACCCGTAACACCCGAACTGGGCGTAGCCAGTGTCATCAAGCAGCACCACCACCACGTTTGGTGCGTCCTCACCTGGGTGCGGAGCTTGGGTGAAATGCGGCTCAGAGTCGGCCAGCGTTCTCCCAATTCGTCCCGGAAAATTGGTCATGGTGCAGTGTTCCTTAGATCGTGATCGTGGTCAGGTCATCACCAATGATGACCTCGCCGGCGTAGTGCTCGGCGGCGAGGGCCACCCATTCCGGGTACTGCTCGGCGGTGGGGGCTGGCACCATGTGGGTCAACGCCAGGCGTTTCGCCCCGACCCGGGCCGCGGTCTGGGCGGCCTCCACAACTCCCGAGTGGTAGTCGAGGATGTCCTGCATCATTTCGTTGGGGATCATCTCGACAATGTCTCGGCGGATCGCCGTTTGTACATACACGTCGGCGTCACGTGCGAGTTCGTCAACCCCGTCGCAGGGGATGGTGTCGCCGACCAGCGCCGCAGTTCGCCCGTCATGTTCGAGTCGGAAACCAATGGTGGGACGGACCGGTGCGTGTTCGGTGGCGGCGGTCGTGACCGAAACACCACCCACCATGAACGCATCACCAGGTTCGAGTTCGGTGACCGCCACCATCGGTGGTTTCACCAGCACGTCGTGATGGTCTATCCGGTATCCGATGTCCGGTTCGAGCGCATGGAGTTGGCGTTC
>JAFMKU010000001.1:0-126887 GCA_017852795.1 Candidatus Neomicrothrix sp. | reverse complement strand
CCGACCGGTCCGTAGATCGCCAGGGTGGCGTTTCCTTGGGTCATTACCCAGTGCGTGGTGATCACATCGTTCAGCGCGCACACGTGATCGCTGTGCAGGTGGGTGATCAACACACCGGCCAGGAACCCGGGAAGCGAACCTGCCCCGGCCATCCGCATGACTACTCCCCGCCCGGCGTCAACCAGCAGGTGTGTGTCGCCAGCTTTGACCAACGTCGAAGGCCCGGCCCGGTGTGGGTCAGGTAGGGGTGATCCGGTACCGGTGAGGATGACATCCATCGCTATTCCTGTCTGACGAGCCGCGCTACTCGGCGGAGCATTTCGAGAAACCGAACCAGCATCGGTCTGAGGTAGCGATGACGAGGCCCATCAGAGCAGGACCCGGTTCGGATCGGCAAGTGACGAGGCGAGGTATGGCTGGTTCAGGTTTCCGTTGCCGGGCACAGCTAAACCCTAAGAAGCTCAGAGAAGCAGCGCAATTGCTGGTCACCGGCGAACGGCCCCCAAGGCGACCACCACTAGACTCGGACCGGCCAGAGGCCCACCGTTGGGCGGTCTTCGGCACCGCCCCCGTAGCTCAGGGGATAGAGCGTCGGTTTCCTAAACCGTGCGTCGCAGGTTCGAGTCCTGCCGGGGGCACACGACACACCCACGAATGCACCGGCGGCTATCTGCTTGGCATCCCAACGCCACGGGTCGCGATGGTGGGCGGCTAGCGTGGCCGACGTGCAGTTGTACGACACCAAAACGGCCGCCATCATCCCGTTCGAGCCCGGTTCGGAAGTCAGCATCTACGTCTGCGGGATTACCCCGTACGACTCGACCCACCTCGGGCACGCCAACACCTATCTGGCCTACGACTTGTTGATCCGTCGCCTCGAAGATCAGGGCCACACGGTTCGGCTGGTTCGCAACATCACCGACGTCGACGATTCGATCCTGCCTAAAGCGCGTGAGCTCGGCATCGATTTTCTCGAACTCGCCGCTCGGGAAACCGCCCGTTTCACGAACGACATGCGGGTGCTGAACACTCGGCCACCGTTCGGCGAGCCCCGCGCCACCGAATGGATCGCGCCAATGGTCGAGTTGATTTCCCGCCTCGACACGCTGGGCCACACCTACGCCGACGACGGGACCGTGTTCTTTGATGTGTCGACCTTCGACGGGTTCGGTTCGCTCAGCGGCTACGACCAGCAGACGATGACCGAATACGCAGCCGAGCGAGGCGGGAACCCAGACGACCCTCGGCTTCGCAATCCCCTCGACTTCATTCTCTGGCAACCCAGCCTCGATGACGAACCCTCATGGCCTTCCCCTTGGGGTCCTGGCCGGCCCGGTTGGCACATCGAGTGCAGCGCCATGTCGATGGGGTTGCTTGGGTCGACCATTGACCTCCACGGGGGTGGCAGCGACCTGATCTTCCCCCACCACGAATGCGAACAAGCCCAGAGCGAAGCCGCCACCGGCCAGACGTTCGCCCGCCATTGGATGCACTGCGGCATGGTGGCCTACGAGGGAACCAAGATGTCCAAGTCGCTCGGCAATCTGGTGTTCGTCAACGAACTTTCCAAACAGGCCGACCCTCGGGCGATCCGGGTGGCCTTGATGACGCACCATTACCGGTCAGATTGGGAATGGCACGATCACGACCTCACCGCTGGCGTGTCGTTGCTTGACCGGCTGCACCGTGCCGCCCACGGTTCGGCTGGGCCCAACCCCGGTCCGTTCGCCGAACGACTTCGGGCTGCGCTCGACAACGACCTTGATGCTCCGGGCGCCCTCACCGAACTGAGCGCCCTCGCCGACGCCATCTTGGCCGGTGGCGAGGACCCGACCGCCCCGGCCGTGCTTCGCCAACTCGGTTCGCTGGTCGGGCTTGAGCTTGACGCCGAGCCACGGGCTCTGGCCTGATCGGGAGCCGATCGTGATCCACCTTTTTGACACATTGAACGGCGAGATCCGCCCGCTGAACCAGCGAGACGAAGGGTGCGTTTCGCTGTACGCCTGCGGCCCCACCGTCTACGACCATCCCCATCTCGGCCACGCCCGGCAGGCCATGACCTACGACGTGCTCCGGCGCTACCTCGAATGGCGCGGGGTGACGGTTCACCATGTCGCCAACATCACCGACATCGACGACAAAATCATCGCCCGGGCCCAACGAGAAGGGACCACCGAAGAGGCCATCGCCACCGAATGGAAAACGGTCTACGACCAGATCATGGACCGACTGTCGATCCTGCGGCCCCACGACCGGCCTCACGCCACCGGCTACATCGACGAGATGGTGGCATTCATCCAAACCTTGCTTGACAACGGCAGCGCCTACGCCAACGACTCTGGGGTGTACCTGCGGGTCCACCGGGTGGAAGGGTACGGAGATCTTGTCCACCGCAGCCTCGACGATCTGCGCGACGGTGCCGGAGCCCGAGTCGAAGTGGACCCCAACAAGGAAGACCCGCTCGACTTCGCACTCTGGAAAGCAGCGAAACCAGACGAACCCACGTGGCCGGCCCCTTGGGGGGCTGGTCGACCCGGCTGGCACATCGAATGCGTGGCGATGAGCCTCGGGATCCTTGGCGATGGGTTCGATCTGCACGGTGGTGGCAGCGACCTGGTTTTTCCCCACCACACCAACGAACGGGCCGAGGCGTTGGCCGCCGGTCGGAGCTTCGCCCAACACTGGGTCCACAACGCCATGGTCAATATCGGTGGCGAGAAGATGTCGAAATCGCTCGGCAACTACACCACTGTCGAGGCGTTGCTTGACGAACACCGCGACAACGCTCGGGCGCTTCGATTGGCGTTGCTGCAGACCCATTACCGCAAAACCATGGAGATCAACCCGGAGGTCATGGCTCAGGCCCGAGCCGGGCTGGAACGGCTTGACGCCATGGGTCGCAAAGCGGTCGCAGCTGGGGTGCCCACCGACGCCAGCGAACGAGATGCCCCAGCCGTGACCGCGTTCGTGGGGGCCATGGACAACGACCTCGGCACGCCAGAGGCCATCGCCACCGTGTTTGAAACGATCCGGCGAGCCAACGGCGCTTTAGATGCCGGGAGCGAAGAGGCAGCGGTTCTGGTTGCAACCGCCTTGGATCTCGCCGGCGCGTTGGGTTTGTTTCTGGAAACCACAGGTAGAGACGGCACCGACCGCACCATCGATGATCTGGTTGCCGCCCGTACTCAGGCCCGAACCGATCGGGACTTTGCCGAAGCCGACCGCATCCGCGATCAACTCACCGAGTTGGGGGTCGTCGTCGAAGACACCCCGAACGGCCCGATCTGGCACCGCAGCTGAACGGCTGACGGGGCCAGAAACCGCTTCAGCCCACCGCGTAGAGGTAACCGGAGCGCGTCCCGACCACGATCTTGCCTTTCCACACGGCCGGAGTGGACTCAATGCAACCACCGAGCTCTACCCGCCACAGCTCCACCGGCATCACCGTGGTGTCGGAAACATCAAACCCGCGCAGGAAACCCGAACAATCGCCTTGAACCAGCACGTCGTCGACGATCACCGGTGACGACCAGGTCGGTCCCGGAAGATCAAGTCGCCACCGTTCTTCCCCGGTTTGACGATCTAAACCCAGCACGTCACCGGTGTCGGTCGGAACGATCAAAATGTCTCGGTGCAGACCCGGGGTTGCCCACACCCCCGAGTCGAGTCGGGGGCGCTCATCGACCCCCCAGATCAGTGCTTCTTCCGGGGGTCGGGTCGGGTCGAGTTTGATGATCTGACCCACCTCCTGGCTCCGCGCGTTGCCGCGTTCGTATTCGACACCGGCATAGATCATTCCCTCGTCGTCGATAACCAGCGACGCATCAACATCGTCCCCGGTCCAGTAGCGAAACACCCGGGTTGGTTCGATCCCGTCGGCCAGTCCGGTGAGATCCCAACCTTGGATGAGCCCGCCCGAGTTCGAGAAGTAGACGGTGTTGCCGGAGATCGCCACCGAGTTCTCGATCGAGACGTTGCCACCAACCGCTGCGATCAGTTCGTCATCCCATCCGGGGGTGTTGAATACCAGTTCCGGCGCAACGGTAGCCAACCCACCGGCGTCGTAGCCCCGGTTGAGTTTGACGATATGGAACTGGCTGTTTTCGCCTCCGACAAACAAGTAGTCGTCGATGATCAGTCCGGCACCGTCCCAATCGTTGTTCCATTTGGTGGGTGACACGTCGTAGGCGTGCAGCGCCCAAAGCTCGGTCGGTTCGGCCCGGTCGAAGGCGATGATTCGGTAATAGTTGTCCCGACTTCCGGTGTAAAGCAGCGGAAAACCATCTGGATCAATCGTGACTGAACCTTTGATGATGTCGCCGGTGCGAAAGTCCGGCAGCAGCCGTTGCCCGTTGTCGAGGTTGAGAAAATGCACGTTGCTGCTGTAGGCCCCCAAGGTCACCCAGGTCTGGCCGTCTCGTTCGAAGATGGCCGGCTGACCGGTCCATCCCGAACCGCACCAGGTCGAAACGTCTTCTCCTACTGCCGATTGAGAACACATCGGCGACTCAGGGAACCGCCAAACCACTTTGGGATCAGCCGGCACCGGACCCTTGCCGTAGTAGCTGCGGGTCGGGTTGCCTCGGAAGGTCAGCAGGCCTTCGACTGCGGTGCCCCACGGTTGCCCGGAGGTCGCTGGGTCAACCCATCCCTGATAGGGAGGAACCGTGGTGGTGGTTGAGGTTTCGGTTGTTGTCGTTGGTGGCGCAGTCGTGGTCGTGACCACGTCAACTGGACCCGCCCCTTCGGTGTCGTTGTGGGTGGGTGGTGGCCAGACGGCCAAAACCAGCAGCAGCACCACGGCAAGAAGTCCGCTCGCCAAAAACCGGCGGATCATCCGCAGAGAGTTCCACTCGGTCGACGACATCGCCTCACCTTACCGAACGGTGATCTCCTGACTCTGGCAGTCGACGCCTAGGATTGACCCATGACCACCCGCCCGACTCCTCCGAAACGAACCCTGTTCTGGCGTGGTGTGAGTCGTGCCTGTCCGGTATGTGGAAAGCGTCGTCTAACCCGCCGAGTCGTTGAGCTCGCCGACGAATGCCCTCGCTGCGGTTTGGTGTTCGAACGGGCCCCCGGGCATTTCGTGGGAGCGGTTGGTATGAGCACCATCTTCACGTTCGGGTTGATCCTCATTTCGTTACTGCTAGGGATCTGGGTGCTCTGGCCTGACGTCCAGTTCCTGTCACTGGCGCTCGCCCCGCTGGCGATCGCCACGTTCGTCCCCTTGCTTGTTCACCCCACCGCCAAGACGCTCTGGGCCAGCATCGACCTGATGATGAACCCGCTGGAACCCGGAGAAGCCTTGGGTGGTTACTCCGACGAGCCGTCCGCTCCCTGAGGCCCCATCGTGATCCTCGGGTTCGACGCTGACGACACCTTGTGGCACAACGAGGACGGGTTTCAGGCCAGCCATCGAGAGTTTGAGCAGCTGCTCGCCGAATGGGCCGACCCGGAAACCATCGACGACCAGTTGTTCACCATCGAATCTCGCAACCTGCCCCGCTACGGATACGGGGTGAAGGCCTACACCCTCTCGATGATCGAATGCGCGATCGCCGTCTCCGGAGGCCAGATCGGGGCCGACGCGATTTCAACCATGCTTGATCTTGGTCATGCGCTGCTCGACCGGCCGATCGAACTGCTCGACGGGGTTGAGGAAGTGCTTGACGAGCTGGGCCGCCACCAGTTGATGATCATCACCAAAGGCGACCTATATCACCAGCTGCTGCGTATCGAAAACAGCGGGCTTCAGCACCGGTTCTGGCAGTCCGAGGTTGTCGCTCACAAGGACCCATCGACCTACCAGCGAGTGCTCAAACTGCACGGGGTCGCTCCCGAAGAGTTCGTCATGGTCGGAAACTCCGTGCCGTCCGACGTGCTTCCGGTGCTGGCGGTTGGTGGCCGGGCGGTTCACATCCCGTATCACGTGACCTGGACCCACGAACGCCACGACGGCGACCATGGGGCTCCCACGCTCAACAACATGCGAGAACTTCCGGACCTTCTTAGCGACTGGGGTCTTCATTGATCCGTCGGTTGACCGACGCTGAACAGGCCCGCTACAACCATGTGCCGTCCGCGCTCCATCGTCGAGTTCGGATTGTGACAGTCGGAGTTCTCCCTCCCGGCGCGCAGGGAATGACCATCGGACGCCTGATCTTTGTTCGACGAGACGACAACCGTGACGGCACACGGGCGCTGCTCGCTCACGAACTGGTCCACGTCCACCAGTACGCCCAACTCGGCACGGTCAGGTTTCTGAGCCGCTACCTCGCGACGTATCTGCGGTTCCGACGCAACCACATGACCCACCGGGCTGCGTATCTGGCGCTCCCGGCCGAAGTTGAGGCCCGCCAGAAAACGCACCGTTGGCAACAACAACTCCACGAGTGAAAAAGGTCATAGGCGACGACCGGACGAGGATCTGAGTCCTACATTCGTGCTGTGCCCCTCCTCTCACCCCCCGCCGACCGCAGCTATTCGGCGCGCCGGGTGCAGTTCGTTGCGCTCACCGGGGTGGCCTGTAGTTCGTTCGCGATCACGGTGCTTTCCGCGGCTCTTGCCGACATCGCCGACGACCTCCACACCACCACCTCGGTTATCACGTGGGTCATTTCGGCACCGCTGCTGGCGTTCGCCGTGTTTACCCCAATGGCCGGCAAGCTCGGTGACCTCTACGGACACCGCCAGATCTACCTATTGGGGTTTGCCGGTGCCGCGGTGTTTTCCTTGGCGACCGCTGCCGCCCCCAACGCGCTGTTCCTGATCGTGTTTCGGGTGCTGGCCCAGTCGTGCAGCGCCTCCACCGGGCCTTCCGCGTTGGCCATCATCATGTCGGTATTCCCCGATGACCGCCGAACTCACGTCACCGGTACGTGGAGCGCGGTGCTGGCCGCATCGCCTGCGGTGGGGGTGGTCATCGGCGGCCCGCTGATCGACGCCACCAGCTGGCGTATTCTGTTCATCATCCAAGGCATTGGGATGGCCGTCGCCGTGCTGATGGCCTGGCGGGTGCTGCCCGGCACCGAACGCCACGAACAGCGAGGTTTCGATCTCACCGGCAGCCTGCTGCTCGCCACCGGCGTCGGGATGCTGCTCATCGCCATCAACCGCGCTTCGGCACTGGGATGGTCTCATCCGTTGATCGCCACCGGGTTGATCCTCTCCCCGTTCGCGTTGTTGGCCTTTGGCCTCTGGGAACGAAGAACCATTACTCCGCTGGTGAACCTGACCGCGCTTCGCAACCCGAACGTGGCGCTTCCGATCGTCAGTCAAGTCTTTCTCAACGGCCCGTACATGGCCGGGCTGGTGCTGACATCGCTCCTGCTGGCGTCGGTCTTTGACCTGAACACCACGGCAATTTCGCTCATGATCCTCCCCCGTCCCATTGCGTTCGCCACCGGAGCGAGCCTGGCCGGGTCGCTGGTAACGAGGTTCGGTGGCCGGGTGATCGTGACCATCGGGTTATCCGGGATCGTCGGTGGCCTCGGATTGATTGGGGTCGCGGCTGAACTCGACAACCTGGTGCTGGTCGGGGTTGGGGTGTCGTTGGCCGGTTTCGGAAGCGGGATGGCCCGGCCGCCGATTATCGCCGCGTTGACCGAGGCGGTTGGCGATCACGATGTCGGTGTCGGCACCGGATTGTTGAACATGGCCGGCCAACTAGGGGCAGCCGCCGGAATCTCAATCTTGGGGGCGTTGGTGGACAACGGATCCGATGGCCGCCGGTTCTTCACCGTGCTGGCGATCGCCGCCGCGGTGAGTTTGGTCGCCATCGTGCTCTCCACCGGGATCCGGTTCAGCCGCAACCGGCCGTCAACTTCGAGCACGGCGTCGCCAACCGCACCGTACAGCGCGGTCCTCGGCGTCCATGGCCCACGCAACCCTGAACGAAACTCCGATCAGTAGCTGTAGAAACCCTGACCGGTCTTGCGACCAAGATGGCCCGCGGCCACCATCCGACGCAACAACGGAGGTGGCGCGTAGAACGCCTCGTTGTACTCGTCGTGCAGCGACTCGGCGGTCCATAGCATCACATCAAGACCGATCATGTCGCTGAGCTCCAACGGGCCCATCGGGTGGCCGGCCCCAAGCTTCATTGCTTCGTCGATATCGGCTGCTTCGGCGTGTCCGGCTTCGAACATCCGCATGGCCTGGCAGAGATACGGGACCAGCAGCATGTTGACCACGAACCCGGCCCGGTCCTTGCAGTGCACCACCCGCTTGCCGAGCACCTCTGAAGCGAACGCCGACGCGGTAGCCCGAGTCGCCTCCGAAGTGCGCTGCGTGGAGATCACCTCAACCAGCTTCATCACGGTGGCCGGGTTGAAGAAGTGCATCCCGACGACCTGCTCGGGCCGCCCGGTCACCATCGCAACCTCAATGATGGGATACGACGAGGTGTTGGTGGCGATCACCGCATCCGGTCCCAGAACCGAATCCAGAACCCCGAACAGCTCCTTTTTGAGTTCAAGGTTTTCTGGAGCGGCTTCGATCACCAGACCACACGAGGCCAGGTCGGCTAGGTCGGTAGTCCACACGATTGCCGCCACAGCCGCGTCGCGGGCGGCTTCATCAAGCTTTCCTCGCTCAACGGCTTTGGCCAACGACCCTTCGACCCGACGCTTGCCGGCTTCGACCGCTTCCGGGCTGATCTCCCGCGCGATCACCGAGACACCGGCTTTGGCCGCGACTTCGATGATGCCGGAACCCATCGCTCCCGCACCCACCACACCCAGAGTTGAGATTGTCATCGTCAGCTCTCCTCGATGGTCACCGATTCGATGGTGACGTCGATCAGCGGACGATCGCTTCGGTCGGTTTCAACCTGCTGCATGGCTTCGACCACGTCGAGACCTGCCACCACCTTGCCGAACAACGAGTACTGGGGCGGTAGACCAACCCCGCTCGGACCGGAAACGATGAAGAATTGGCTTCCGTTGGTGTTAGGTCCGGCGTTGGCCATCGCCAGCGAACCGATTTCGTACCGACCAGGGGCCGGCAGTTCGTCTTCAAAGCGGTACCCCGGACCACCTCGCCCGGTACCGGTGGGATCACCACCCTGACACATGAAGCCGTTGATGATCCGATGAAAAATGATTCCCTCGTAGTAGTGGTAGCGGGCCAGCGTCACGAAGTTATTAACGGTCTTCGGGGCCTGCGCGGCGTTGAGGTGAATGGTCATCGTGCCCAACGACGTGACCATCGTTGCCGTGTAGGTCTTGGCCGGGTCGATACACATCGCAGGCGCTTCGTCGAAGGTTTGAAGCTTCGGGCTCGATCCGTCATCAGCGGGACAGGGAGTTTCAGCCATCAGGGTTCCTTTGGGTCTGGGTTTCGTGGGCATCAGCACCCGCGAAGCGGTCGTTGATCCTCCGGGGTCCCCCGGAACGACCCTCCGAATCTAGGCCCGTCGCCGGCAATCCACGAACCCGGGCCCGAGGGTCACCCAGTCGCGGGTGTTTACGTGTTTAGGGTGACGCCTGTGAGCGACTTCCCAATTACCGACCACACGGGGGATTCAGCCAGCCTGCAACGCTGCACTGAATGCGACGTGACCTGGTGGGGAGACCTTGACTCGCAGTGCTGGTTCTGCGGGACCACCGGTGTGATCGCCAGCGAGACCCGACGGGTTGTTCGCGACGAGAACGCCGCCTAGAAGCCTTCGCTCGCTGGCGACTAGCGTTCTGGCATGCCGCTTCATTGGTCCGATAGTCGTATTGAGGTACACCGGCTCGTGGTTGGACCGATGGACAACAATGTGTTCGTGATCCGCTGTCGTGAAAGCGGAGACGCGGTGCTGCTTGATGCCGCCAACGAGCACGAAAAGCTGTTGGAACTCTGCCAAACCCTCGGGGTTCGGACCGTGCTAGAGACCCATGGCCATTGGGATCACATTCAGGCGGTGCCCGCGGTCCGCGACGCCGGCTACGAAGTTGGGGTGGCTGCCGCTGATGCCGAGATGCTCCCGTCGTACGATTTCATTCTCGACGATGAGCAGGTCATCGAAGTCGGACGGATGCGCATCCGCTGCCATCACACACCAGGCCACACCCCGGGGTCGATGTCGTTCAGCATCGACGACACTCCGTTGCTGTTCAGTGGCGACACGCTGTTTCCTGGAGGCCCCGGAGCGACCGGTTTCGAAGGTGGCGACTTCGCCACGATCATGGAGAGCCTCGAGAACCGGATGTTTCGAGTCTTTGATCCGGACACACTCGTACTGCCAGGACACGGTTCGGACACCACGCTGGCAACCGAAGCGCCCCATCTCGACGAGTGGTACGAACGAGGCTGGTAGTTCCAACTGGGGTCTTCGAGCGCTGAACTCGACTCGGATTTAGGGGTGACTAGGAATGGCCAACACCATTTCCTACACTCGGGGGATCAGCTACATCCAACACCCCCATCGCGCCGCTGACATCGAGCGCCGGAACCAGTTGATCGAACGCTGTCTCGAAATCATTTCTGCTGAGCCGATTGACGCCTGCACTGCCCGCCGTCTGAGCGAAGACACCGGCATCAACCGGGCGTACATCCATTTCTGGTTTGGCGGAAAGACTGGTCTGCTCCGGTCCGCTGAAGAAGTTCTTCTGGAACGGATCGCCAAACGGATCGAAACCAGCGGTCGAGGCGACCTCCGGCATCCCGATGTTGCTACCGCAGCCCGTCTGTCGGCCTATCTCTATATTCATGATCCGGAGTTCGCCTACCCGGACCGGCGCCCCATCGTGACCGCGAAAGCGGCAAACCTTTCCCGGAACTACGGGCTTGACGAGGACCATTCTCGACTGCTCGCTAAGTTCCTGCTCGGTTCACTTCTGGCCGCCAACGTCTTCGATGCGCAACTCGATGCGCTCAAGGACCTTGATCGTCTCGAAGCGTTGGCGTTCCAAATGATCAGCGGCCTTGCAGCGCAACCAAGTAACCCCGTGCCACCGAGCAACCCCGTGCCACCCGTCGCCGGGGCGCAACCGGAGCGCGACGAGGACACCATCGGGTAGAGGGCACCGCGGCAAAACCGGTGGCCACCCCAACGAGGCGTCAACCCCATCACGAAGGCTGAAGCGCTACCGTGACCCCATGACCGAAACCGTTCTTCTTGCCGGGGCCCGAACCCCGATTGGCCGACTTTCGGGTTCGCTGGGTTCGCTCAGCGGTACCGACCTTGGCGGTTTGGCTATCGCCGAAGCACTCCGGCGAGCTGGTGTCGCCGGAGAAGCCGTGGACTACGTCTACATGGGTCAGGTCGTGATGGCTGGCGCCGGTCAAGTCCCAGCTCGTCAGGCCGCGCTCAAAGGCGGCGTTCCCTTGACCGTCCCGTCGACCGGGATCAACAAGGCTTGCCCATCGGGCCTCAACGCCATTCAGCTAGCCCATCGGCAGATCGCCAATGGCGAAGCTGAACTGATCGTCGCCGGCGGCATGGAGTCCATGACGCAGGCCCCGTACGTGTTGCCCAACGGCCGGGCCGGATACCGCTATGGCGACGCCACCCTGCACGACTCGCTGACCCTCGACGGGCTCTATTGCAGCTTTCACAACGAGTTGATGGGGGCAGGAACGGAGCGTTATGCCGCGGCTGCGGCAATCCCCCGACCCCCTCAGGACGCCTACTCGGCCCAGTCCCACGAACGCGCCGCTCGAGCGCAAGCCGATGGTCTGTTCGACGCGGAGATCGCCCCGGTTACCATTCCCCAACGCAAAGGCGACGACCTGGTGGTCTCAGCTGATGAAGGCATCCGGCTGGGGATCACTGCGGAAACGCTGGCCGCTCTCCCCGGTGCGTTCGCAGATGGCGGCAACGTCACGGCGGGCAACGCCAGCCAGCTCAGCGACGGGGGTGCGGCAACGATCGTGACGACCCGAGCCCAGGCCGAAGCGCTCGGGGTTGAGCCTCTGGCCGAAATCCTCAGCTATGGCGAAGTTTCCGGTCCGGATACTTCGCTACTCACCCAACCGAGTCGAGCGACCGCCGTGGCGCTCGAACGCGCCGGTCTTACGGTCGCTGACGTTGACCTGTTTGAGTTCAACGAGGCGTTCGCTGCGGTGGCGTTGGCGTCCATGGCCGACCTTTCGCTACCCGACGATGTGGTCAACGTGAACGGTGGAGCAATCGCGCTTGGTCACCCCATCGGGATGAGTGGCGCTCGACTAGCGATCACCTTGGCCTACGAGCTGAAACGCCGTGGTGGGGGAATTGGTGTGGCTGCGCTCTGCGGTGGCGGCGGCCAAGGCGATGCGTTAGTTCTTCGGGTCAAGGCGTAAACATCAGAACCGCCCGTTGACCATGATCGCGGCCGCTACCCCACTGCGTGCAGCGACCAGTTCCAGCGGAAGCGTCCGGGACGAACCCGGAACTCTTCTAGCGTGTCCGGCCCGCAGGCCGCGGTCCCTAAACCGCGTACCGCCAGATCAACATGCACCTCGGTCGTGGTTGTCGCCGGCAGCTCGGCCAGCGTCGCGGCCGAGGCCAGGTCATGATCGTGGTGGGGTCGGACGGTCATGGTCAAGAGCCGGTCACCGGCAAGCAGCAGGCCTTGACCGGTGTCGTTGCGTAACGTCAACCAACGCGTTTCGACATGCGCTCCGTGTTCTTGAGGCACGACAAACGGGTGATACTGCTCGGCCACGGTTGATGACCATTGACCGACCATCGCCGACGAACGCCGGTCCGGATAGGTTTCGTGAGGGCCTAGTCCCAGCCATTCGAGCTGGTGGTACGTATCGGGAACAGTGAACCGCACCCCAACTCGGGGCAGGTCCGACCAGCTCGCCGGAACCACGATCTGTTCGCTGAACGTCACCTTGTCGTGTTCGACCCGCATCCTCGTGAGATGCTGCGCTTCGGCGTCGCTACCAACCAGTCGACGGCGCAGCGTGAGCTCCTCCACCCCGTCGCGCCGGCGACGCTCCACCCCATCGAGTTCTATCCGAAGCCGATCAAGACCCCATCGCTGCCAGTCCCGCCGAACCCCTGCGATGTCAGCCATCCATCCCTGCGCCACCCCATCGTTATCGGTGGGGGCACGCCAGAGCCAACCGCAAAGATCACTGTCAACCAACCGGTCTGAACCTGCCCGGATCGCGGAAATTCCCTGATCGTCGATATCGACTTCCAACGCTGGCTGGCCGCGGCGTCGCTTCGCCGGTAGCGGACCGGGTTGACCAGCTAGCAGCATCTGGTCCCAGGCCACGAGATGTCCTCGATCAGCCCACGGGGTCCGATCGCGGGTTCGCCATTCGCAGCGAAGGTGGACTTCACCTCCGGTTTCGGTCGCCAACTTGGCCCGAACCGCATCCGCAACCGGCACATCCACCACGGTTTGCTCCCCGGGGGCGACATCAACTCGCAGACGACCTTGGGCGATTTGGCGTCCGTCTCGGGTCAGCGTCCACTGCATCACGAGGTCGTTGAGGTCACTAAACCAGCGACGGTTCAACACTCGTATCCGCAGCGACCGCTCGGCGGTCACCACCACCGGCCGGCACCCCCAGGCCAGTTCACGCATCGCCGGGTGTGGGGTTAGGTCTGGTCCGGTCAACCCGTTGATACAGAAATTGGCGTCGTTGGGTTCGTCACCGAAATGCCCACCGTACGCCCAGTAGAAACGACCGTCGCGGTCGTGTTCAGCAAGACCCTGATCCCGCCAATCCCAGATGAAACCTCCGGCCAAGGCGGGCTGTTCCCAGAACGCCTCAAGAAAACGATCCAACGAACCGTTGGAGTTGCCCATGGCGTGCGAATACTCACAAACCACCATCGGGCGGTCGTCGTCACCGGTTCGTTCCGCCCACTTGGCCCACTCCACGACGTGATCGATCGTCGGGTACATGGTGGAAACCACGTCGCTACCTCGACGCTCCGTGTCGGTGGGACGGCGGCGGGTCGCGGCCACGTCAAGGCCAGATGACTGCAGCATCCGCCAGCGTTCGACGCCTTCGTGATGCACGAACCGACCCGGGTCAACAGCACGAACCCAGGCCGCCATTGCCTCATGTACCGGTGCATGGCCCGACTCGTTGCCCAGCGACCAACCAATCACACTCGGATGATTTCGATCGCGGCGCACCATTCGTTGGAACCGCTCGGTGATTGCCCGCTCATAACGCGGATCGTGGGCCAGTGAACGCTCCCGAGCGTGACATTCCACGTTCGCTTCGGACACCACGTAGATCCCCAGTTCGTCGCAGAGATCTAACAGGTGGTGGTCGTTGGGGTAGTGCGCGGTGCGCAAGGCGTTGAGGTTGTGTTGCTTCATCAACACCAGTTCGTCACGCATCTGGTCGACGGTGACCGTCTTTGCGTGAATCGGGTCATGGTCGTGCCGGTTCACCCCAAACAATGTGATCGGTGTTCCGTTGATCCGCAGCCGACGCCCCGTCCACTCCACCCGCCGAAACCCAAACCAGGTGGCGTGAGCTTCCAGCACTTTTCCGTTGCGGTCCAGCAGTTCGGTGAGCAACCGGTAACGAGTTGGAGTTTCGGCCGTCCACGCTGCCACGCTGGCCACGGTGAATGTCGCGTTGGCGTTGGGTCCTGGGTAGCTGAACGCTGAGAGGATCTCTGCGAAGGTTGACCCGCGATCGCGGGTCGCGAAGGGGACCTCAACCGGAGGGGCCACTACTCGGCCTCGCTCGGTTTCCACCCACATCCGTATTTGTTCCCCACCCGGTTGGCCCTGCAGGCGAGAGTTGACGGTCAGCGTGCCGGTTCCGGATGCCACCTCGTAGTCGGCTTGCAACGCCAGATCGTCGACCCGTACCGGGTTGCGTGCTTCGAGATACACCGAACGGTGCAACCCGGCATGCCACCAGTGGTCCTGGTCTTCTATCCAACTGGCGTCGGAATAGCGGATCACCATGACCGCCAGCAGGTTTTCTCCCGGCTCAACGAAATCAGTCAGGTTGAACTCCGACGGAAGTCGGCTGTCCTTGCCCATCCCTACGAAATGTCCGTTGCACCAGACGACCGCCACCGTCTCCGCGCCGCCGAGATGCACGATCAGGTCTCGCCCCCGCCACGTTCGTGGGCACCGAAATGACGTTCGGTAGAGCCCGGTCGGGTTGTGGTCTGGTACCCACGGTGCTTCGGCTTCCGACCAGGGCATCACGATGTTGGTGTAATGCGGGAAATCTCCGGTCCCCTGTCGGGTCCAGCAGCCGGGCACTTCGATGGTGCGCCACTGTTCATCGACAAAACCGGGTTGCGCCCAGCGAGTCGGAGCGTCGTTGGGTCCAGTGACGAGCCGGAAACGCCAAGAACCGTCCAGCGACCGGCGCCAAGGAGAACCGCCATCAACTTTGGCGGTGTCGACATCCGGGTAAGGGGTCAGCGGTGGCCTGGCGGGGAGGCGGTTGAGCTCCGTGAGTTCTGGCTGAAGCAGATCGGCAGGTTTTGGCACGACGACATCATGACTGACGCAGCAGGACCGCGTCGGGAACTTTCCCCCTGCTGCTGTCAACTTCGCCAGCCGGGTGGTTACGAGGCCGTTTTGGTGGCACGCTAACCATCGTCCACCAACGATCGCAGAGTCCCCAGGAGGGATCATGGGAAATCTTCTTGAAGGCAAAGTCGCACTGGTCACCGGCGCCGGGCGTGGTATCGGGCGCGAACACGCGCTGATGATGGCGTCGGAAGGCGCCAAAGTTGTCGTCAACGACCTCGGGGGCGACGCCGCCGGTGGTGGCGGCGACCTGAGCCCAGCTCAAGAAGTCGTTGCTGAGATCGAAGCCATGGGTGGCGAAGCGATCGTGAACGGGGGCAGCGTCGCCGATTTCGCTCAGGCCGGCGAAATGATCCAGCAGGCCATCGATACCTTCGGTGACATCAACATCGTCGTCAACAACGCCGGCATTCTGCGAGACCGCATGCTGTTCTCGATGAGCGAAGAGGATTGGGACGCGGTGATCGGCGTTCACCTCAAAGGCACGTTCGGGCCGAGCCAGCACGCGTCGAGCTACTGGCGGGAGAAGGCCAAGGCCGGTGAAGAGGTGTACGGGCGGATCATCAATACCGCTTCCCCGTCGGGGATTTACGGCAACGTCGGCCAGACCAACTATGGCGCCGCCAAAGCGGGCATCGCCGCGTTCACCATGATCGCCGCACAGGAACTGGTCAAGTACGGCGTGACCGTCAACTGTCTGGCCCCGACCGCCTGGTCGCGCATGACCGCCCCGTTGATGGGTGGCGAAGATGCCCCTGAGGAGTTCAAGGAAAAGATCAGCCCTCGTTGGATCGCCGTGATCACGGCCTGGCTGGCCTCTCCCGAAGCCGCCAACGTGACCGGACGCTGCTTCGACATTCGTGGCGATCAGCTCGGTATCGCCGAAGGTTGGCATCTCGGTCCCGTGGGCACCCAGACCGACGACCCGGCCGACTTGGGACCGGTTGTTGCCGACCTGATGCAACGGGCTCGACTCAACGCCAACATGAACGGTCAGGATCACGAAGGTCCCGGCTTCCCCTCGCAGAGCATCTGATCTCACCGGTCACCGGGTTCACCAACCCCGCCCGGCGTTTCTCCGGAAACTACCGGTGGTCGTCGAAGGCCACCTGACAGAAACCGTGGTTGCAGTAGCCCATCGGGTTTTGGTGGAGGTACTGCTGGTGGTAGTCCTCCGCGAAGTAGAACTCGCTGGCGTCGACGATGGTGGTAGCTACCTCACCGAAACCAGCCCCGGCCAGCCTGGCCTGATACCGGTCGCGGCTGGTGTTGGCCTGCTGACGCTGCGTCTCGTTGAACACGTACAGTTCGCTGCGGTACTGGGTTCCGATGTCGTTTCCCTGCCGCATGAACTGGGTCGGATCGTGCACCTCCCAAAACACCTTGAGCAGTTCCTCATAGGAAACCTGCTCAGGGAAATACACCACTCGGGCCACTTCGTTGTGGCCGGTCATGCCGGTGCACACTTCCTGATAGGTCGGGTTGGGAGTAAACCCGCCCTCGTATCCGACTGCGGTGGTGAACACGCCCGGTATCTGCCAGAAGAAACACTCCGCACCCCAGAAACACCCGAGGCCAAAGTCGGCGATTTCGGTTCCTTGCGGATACGGACCGGCCATCGGGGTACCGAGGACTAGATGTTCGCCAGGTTCAACGATTGGTGTGGCCCGGCCCGGAAGCGCATCGTTGGGATCAGGTAGGTGTTGGGGACGTCCAAACATGGGTTGCCTCTTTAGTTCGGTGGAGTGGTTGGATCAAGGCTGGCCTCGCCGCTGATGGTAACCAGGCAGGAACCGGTGAAGTCCCGCGACGACCGTCCGACATGTACCAGATAGCGGCCAGGATCGATAGACCATCCGGGTTGGGCCCGATGTCGGGCGCCTTCTCCAGCTGGGACCAGCGAGCTCGCCGACAGTTCCGACCATTGCGGATCGCCCGGGTCGTAATGGGCGAACGCCCGCGGTCCGAGCGTGAACGTCACATCGGTGGAGGCGCCAGCAACAAGCTCGACTTTGCGGAACGCTTTGAGCTCCCGCACCGGCCGAACCACCTGCGGATCAAGCGGTTCGACATAGACCTGCACCACCTCGCTACCGGTCCGCTCGCCGGTGTTACGGACCGTCACCTGAACCGACAGGGACTCCCCTGCCACCAACTCCATGGTCGGTACCGGCGCGGAAATGTCAAAAGTCGTATATCCGAGCCCGTAACCGAACGGGACGGCCGGTTCGATCCCGACCGAGTCATGCCAGCGGTGCCCGCAAAACACCGACTCTCCGTACCGCACTTCACTGTTGGCCCCCGGATAGTTCAGGTACGCCCCGAAATGCTCATAGCGAGCACCCACCGTCGACGACGCCCGTCCGCTGGGTTCGGATTCTCCGAACAGCATGTCAACCAGCGCATCTCCGAGTTCCTGCCCGGCGAAACCGACGCTGAGGACTGCCGCGGGAAGTTCCAACCAGTCAAGGCAATGAGGAGAACCGACGTTGAGCACGACCACCGTGCGCGGGTTGGCTGCCGCCACCCGACGAATGAGCTCTGGTTGATCACCCGGCAGTTCCCAAAGATCCCGATCCCGCCCTTCGGTTTCCCAGTCGTCGTTCGTTCCGGCGACCACCACGGCCACGTCGCATTGGGCGGCGAGCGCCTCAGCTTCGGCCAGCAAATCTCGCTCGACCAGCGGTGCGGCACCAACGATCACTCCCGCCAGAAACGGCGCTCCGTGGTTGCTGAACTCGACTTCAACCCGAGCGGTTTCCCCGGCGGGAAGCACCACGTCACCGGCCATCTCTTCGGAACCAAACCCAAAGAACGATTCGCCACGAGGGATCGACTCCGCGGTGGCATCGACGCAGAGTTCACCGTTGACCAGCAGCCGCGTCTGCCCACATTGGGTCAGGGTGAAACGATGCAAACCCGAAACGTGAGGGCGGATCTCGGCCACCATCCTCGCGGTCCAAGGTCCATCATCGACACCGGGGGCTGGTGATCCAAACGCCCGCAGCGTGGTCTCGGATTGCTCGACGACCGCGTCGGCCGGACCGTCAAACGACGTGCCGTTGCGGTACTCAACCGTGACCACCCCGTCCAGCAATGAACGCCCGATCGGAGGAATGATTCGGTCGATGTCGGCACCTTGGGCGTAGCGGACGTCCAGTTCGCGATAGCGGTCCTGCAAGGCATCCAGCGGGGACGATTCCCGGTAGGCCTTCACTTTGGCTGAACCTCCGCCCATCACTTTGGCCTGCAACGCGTTGGGTCCGATCAGCGCCACCGAGCCAAGGTTGGACGCGTCCAACGGGAGAAGGCCTCGGTTGCGCAGCAGTACCGAACCGGACGCTGCCGCCCGACGGATCAACGCCCGGTGCTCGGGATGGTCCAGCGTGTGTTCTCCGTCGTTGGGGGCCGGCACGTGATCAGTCCGGTCGAGCAGTCCGGTGCGTTCCATCACCGTCAACGTGTCCGTCACCAACGGATCCAACGCCGCTTCATCGATCGTTCCTTGGGCTACCGCCTCGGCCAGCGCGGCGCCGTAGAAGCGCCCTGGACCAGGCATTTCCAGACTCAAACCAGCCGCGACCGAACCTTCGGCGGTTCCGTTCGCGAACCAGTCGGTGACAACGAACCCGTCAAACCCCCACTGTTGTCGAAGCACCGTTTGTAGCAACCATTCATTTTCCGAACAGTACGTACCGTTGAGTCGGTTGTAGGCCGACATCAACCCCCAGGCCCCACCGACGCGCACCGCGTACTCGAACGGCAACAGCGACACTTCGCGCAGCGTTCGTTCATCAATGATCGAGTTGATGGTGGTGCGTTCGTATTCCGAATCGTTGCCCACAAAATGTTTGGGGGTGGTCGCCACCCCCTGGCTCTGCACGCCGTCGATCAGCGCCGCAGCGAGCACCCCGGTCAGCAGAGGGTCTTCGCTGAAGCACTCGAAGTTTCGACCGCCTTTCGGGGATCGAACCAGGTTGATGGTGGGGGCCAACAGCACCTGCGATGATTTGGCGATCGCTTCGACCGCGAGGAGTTCACCCAACGAACGAAGCAGGTCTGGATCCCAACTCGCACCGAGCGAGGCACCCGACGGGATGCAAGCCGTTGGTGTCCCGGTGCCCAGCAGTCCGTTGCCCCGTGCCCCGTTGGGGCCATCGGTCACTTTCATGGCGGGCAGCCCCAGCCGTTCCACCGGTGCGGTATGCCACATATCGGCCCCGGCAACGAAAGCGACCTTCTCGTCAACGGTCATCTTGCCGCTGAACGACTGCACCCGGTCTGACATGAAAGGATCCTTTCACATCCCCACACCAGAGGTACGCCTTGACTCCGTGTCTGACGGGTCGTCAGCTTTGGTCGGTTGCGCCTACGCTGTGGGCAAACACGTAACGGGAGAAAACATGCTCGACGTTCTCATTCAGGGTGGAACCGTGATCGACGGCAGCGGTGCCGAAGGTCGCATCGCCGATGTCGGTATTCGCGATGGGCGGATCGTCGCCATCGGAACCGTGACCGAAGAGGCCACTGAGGTCATCGACGCTCGCGGCCAAGTTGTCTGTCCCGGTTTCGTCGACCCCCACACCCATTACGACGCTCAACTGTTCTGGGATCCTCGGGCGACCCCTTCGAACCTGTTCGGTGTGACCTCAATGATCGCTGGCAACTGTGGCTTCACCTTGGCCCCGCTCGGTGACCCGTCCGACGGCGAGTACCTGCGTCGAATGATGGTCAAGGTCGAAGGCATGGCGCTAGAGGCACTCGAACAGGGCGTCCCGTGGAACTGGAACACGTTCGGCGAATACCTTGACCGGGTCGACGAGAACGGAACCGCCATCAACGTGGGCTTCCTCGTTGGGCATTGCGCGCTGCGTCGCATGGTGATGAAAGACGACGCGGTTGGCGCCGAAGCCAGCCCTGAGCAAGTGGCGGAAATGAAGCAGATCCTTCGCGAGTCGATCGAAGCAGGTGGGCTCGGTTTCTCGACCGGTCGGTCGTTCACCCACAACGACTGGGACGGAAACCCGGTTCCCAGCCGGTGGGCGAGCTGGGAAGAAGTGCTTGAACTCTGTCGTGAAACTGGCGAACACGAAGGAACCACCTTGGAGTGGGTAGCCGACGGTTGCCTCAACGGCTTCACCGAAGACGAAGTTGACCTGATGACCCGCATGTCGGTCGAAGGCCGCCGGCCCCTCAATTGGAACGTGCTCACCATCGACTCGGCTCGACCGGAGGCGTACCGCAACCAGATCGAAGCCTGTGAACAGGCCAACGCCAACGGTGCCAAGGTCGTTGCTCTCACCATGCCGATCCTGGTCGGGATGAACATGAGCCTCGGGACGTTCTGTGCGCTGCATCAGCTTCCCGAATGGAAATCCATCTTCGGCCTCGACATCGCCGAACGCAGCGAAAAGCTGCGTGACCCTTCGATCGTGACCTGGTTGGAGAATCAGGCCGCGCTTCCCGAGGCCGGAGTGTTCTCCCGGTTGACCGGTTGGGACACCTACGTCGTTGGCGATACCTACAGCGACGCCAACGCCGGACTCAAAGGCCGGGTCGTGGGTGACATCGCCCGCGAACGGGGCCAGCGCGCCTTTCACACCATGGTTGAGATCGCCCTCAACGACGATCTCAAGACCGTCTGGTGGCCTTCGGCAACCGACGACGACGCCGAGTCATGGCGCCTACGTGCTCAAGCCTGGGACCACCCTGCGGTGATGATCGGTGGTTCCGACGCTGGTGCTCACCTCGACCGCATGGCCGGCGCCCCGTATACGACCTCGTGGATTGCTGACTGTGTTCATGGCCGGCAGCTCACTAGCGTCGAAAACGCCATCCGGCATCTGACCGATGTCCCGGCTCGGCTGTTTGGCCTTCGGGACCGAGGACGAATCGCCGAAGGGTTCCATGCCGACGTGGTCATCATCAACCTCGATGAGGTTGGTTCGACTGACCTTGAATTGGTGTTCGATCTGCCCGGTGACAGCCGACGGCTTTGGAGCCAGGCCACCGGCATCCGACGGGTCATGGTCAACGGTGTCACCACCGTGATCGACGGTCAGGCCACCGACGCCTTGCCGGGTCGAGTGATGCGTTCCGGTACCGATACCGACACGGTTCTCGCCGGGTAACTTCGTCACAGGCCCCCACCGAAACCGGTCGGCCGGCCGAGAAAAACTATGCCCAGGCTGCGATGACTTCGTCGGTGCTGGCCACGGTAGCCAACAACGAGATGGTGTTCGCCATCACCGCGTCGCCGTAGGCAACCGGGACCCCCACCACCGCATCGCGAGGAACAACGACCTGATAGCCAAGATCCACCGCGCACAGCACCAAACCCAGCACACCGATGTTGAGTGAATTGCCGACCGCCACGACGGTACGGGTTCCGGTGTTGCGCAGGAGTTGGTCAAGTTCGGTAGCAACAAACGGTGTGAGCCCGTGGCTTCGCGGCACCACGAGATCACCTGGTTGTTGATCGAGTTCTTCGACCAATTCCGTACCGGGATGCCCGACGTCGAGTCGATCACCGTTGAGCCGAGCCGACGCAGTCAAGATGCGGGCGTTGTTGCTGGAGCCTTGCCGATCGGGACGAAACCCGGCGGTGCAGTGCACCACGGTGGCTCCTTTGGCCCGGGCGGCCCGGCAGATCTTCCCGGCGTTGTCCAGCATCGAGACTTCAGCGGCCGCGTCCCGAAGGTCGGGTAGTGCCGCCAGATCTCCAACGACGCCTCGCTGAAGTTCCATCGTCAACACCGCGGTGCTCTCCGGTGTGATCAGCGTGGTCAGATCCATCCGGTCACCGTCCCTGTGCTTTGGTTAGACCAGTCGGCGATCAGCCGGGTCCTTGTCGAGTTCGAACGCGTCGTGAAGTGCTGCGACGGCTTCCTCCGCTCGTGCTTCACGGACAACACACGAAATCCGGATCGCCGACGTGGAGATCATTTCGATGTTGATCTCGGCACCGGCCAACGTCTCAAACATGGTGGCTGCGACCCCAGGGTTGGTTTGCATCCCCGCTCCAATCAAGCTGACCCGGGCGATCGCGGTGTCCATGACCGCCGCTGAGGCCCCAACGTCGGCCAACAGCGATTCAACCACCGGCGTGGCTATCGCTACCTGCTCATGAGGAAGGGTGAAGCTGATGTCGGTCGCGCCTTCTGCCGACACGTTCTGCACGATCATGTCCACATTGACGCCACTGCCGGCCAGCGTCCGAAACAGCGACGCCGCGACGCCCGGGCGGTCCGAAACCCCGGTAACGGTCATCTTTGCTTCTGACGTGTCAAGCGTTACCGCGGTGACAATTGCGTTTTCCACGATGGCCTCCTTCGCGACCCATGTTCCTGGAACCCAACTGAATGCGCTTCGCACATGGAGGCGCACTCCGTAGCTTCGGGCCAATTCAACCGACCGCATTGCCGGCTTCGGGCAGCCCGTTGCGGTCATTTCAAGCAATTCGTCGAACGAGATCTGATCGAGCTTGCGAGCCGAGGGAACCATGCGGGGGTCGGTGGTGAACACCCCCGGCACGTCGGTGTAGAGCTCGCAGGCATCCGCATCTAGCGCATGGGCCAACGCCACTGCGGTGGTATCGGAACCACCGCGGCCAAAGAAGGTCACGTCATTGCTGGTGGAAACACCTTGGCTTCCTCCGACCACCGGCACTTTGCCTGCGTTGAGGGCCTCCGTGATCCGATGCGGGTTGACTTCAAGGATCTTGGCGTCACGATGAGTGGTGTCGGTCAGAAAACCCGCTTGGCTCCCAGTGAACGACTCGCTTTCAACCCCAAGGTCGCTGAGCGCCATCGCCACCAACGCACAAGCTTTGCGTTCGCCGCCGGTAATCAGCATGTCCATCTCGCGGCCTGGTTTGGTCCGGCTGACTTCATCGGCGAGACGGAGCAGTTCGTCGGTTTCTTTCCCCATCGCCGAGACGACAAGCACGACCTGATCCCCGCGTCGAAGACAACGGGCGACATGATCGGCTACCTCTCGGATCCGGTCCGGATCCCCGACCGAGGTGCCTCCGAACTTCTGCACAAGAAGGGACACAGCTACGCAGGCTATCGGCAGTGACGGCCCCCCGGTTCGTTGTTAACTTCCTCGCCGCGGTTCGACCCGATTGTCGGCTGCGAGTTCGCGAGCCACGAACAGTTCCAGGCTTCGTTCACCATCAACTCTCGGTTCCCCGGCCCACGCCTGGTCCAGCATTGGGAGGTTCAGGCTGGCGGCCGGACCAACCCAGTCAAAGAGGGCAACGAGGTAAACCTCATCGACGTAGAGCGCCGATCGGCTCAGGCGATCCAACCCTTCTGCGAACCGCAACGCTTCCCGCAGACGCATTCCTGGTTCACCAAAGGTCACCAACCGGCTGCTGACTTCCAGTGAAGTACCCGGCCCCGCGTAGCCGAGGCGTTGCCAACTCGGTTTCGCGTTTCGGCGGCGCAGCCCCGCGTGACGGAGTCGGCCAACCAACTCTCGGCTGTCGACCGGTTCGGCCCCCAACGAAACTGCCCGCAGCCGTTCGTCCTGATCGACGTCATAGTGGTCGCCTTGGAAGCCGAGCCGTCGCTTGCCCAACAACCGCGCGAAGTCGTGCAATTCTTCGAACGAAACGTCGCTCACCAGATGCGCCCAGCGCCGACCTCGCCACTGCCAATTCGCGGTGTCAACGAGCACAGCCACTCCGGCACGCTATCTGCGCTGTCGCTCGGCACGAAGACATGGCAAGCTTTCCGCCGTGCCTGTCGAACCCGACACCGTGAGCTTGACGCTCCCGGCTCGCCCCGAATGCGACCAGATCGTCCGCGTCGGTGGTGCCGCGATCGGGTTGCGCTGCGGTTTTTCGTTCGCCGAAATCGATGAACTGCGGACCGCAATCGACGGGGCTATCGAATTGTTGCTGTCTTCAGCGGGTGACGAACAGATGCACATCGAGTTTGTGGCTGAAACCGATGAACTCCGCATCAATCTCACCCGACCCGGGGTTCGTTCCTGGCCCGACGACGCAGTTGCGGTGTTCCAACGAGAGTGCTCCGATCTGGTGTCGGGCTTCACGCTGTCGCCCGCTGACGGGCAGATGCGTCTCACCAAGCAACGGGCTCGGGCCGAGGTTTAGCGCCCGCTGGAACCGAAACCCTGGTCGCCTCGCTCGCTTTCGTCCAGGGTGTCGACCTCCACAAAGGTGACGTGCTCGACTGCTTGCACCACCAGTTGAGCAATTCGTTCGCCACGGCGAACCTCGAACGGTTCGGTCGGGTCATGGTTGATCAGGCAGACCTTTAATTCGCCTCGATACCCCGAATCGATCAGTCCCGGAGTGTTGAGACACGTCACCCCGTGCTTGACCGCGAGGCCGCTGCGGGGTTGCACGAACCCGGCGTATCCCTCCGGTAAGGCAATCGCGATCCCGGTGGCGATCAGCCCTCGGCCGCCACCCGGAGCCAGCACCATGTCTTCACGGGCCAGCAGGTCGATCCCCGCATCACCCGCCCGGGCATAGGCCGGTAGGGGAAGGTCGGGGTCCAGTCGAAGTACGGGCAAATCAGTCACAAAGCGAAACTAGCCGACCGGAGTGTCTACCCTATGACCCATGCTGGCTTGGATTGATCTGGAGATGACCGGGCTTGAACCGAGTCGTCACGTCATCGTGGAGATCGCAACGCTGCTCACCGACGACGATCTGAACCTGATCGCCGAAGGTCCCGAGCTCATCATTCACGCCAGCGAGACCGAACTGGCCGAGATGGACGAGACCGTGCTGGCGATGCACACGCGCAGCGGACTACTCGACCGGATCAAGGCCTCCTCGACCACCCTTGCCCAAGCGGGTGCCGAGACGCTCGCGTTTCTTACCGAACACATCAAAGCTCCGATGACCGTTCCACTGTGTGGGAACTCGATTGGGACCGACCGACGGTTCCTCGCCGCCCACCTTCCCGACGTGGAGAACTTCCTGCATTACCGGTCGGTTGATGTTTCCACGCTCAAAGAACTGGCCCGTCGCTGGAACCCTGAAGCGCTGACCGAAGCTCCGAAGAAAGCGGGAGCTCACCGAGCCCTCGACGACATCCGGGAAAGTGTTGAAGAACTGCGCTACTACCGGACCGCCCTTTTCACCAACCCGACCAGCGCAACCTAGGGTGCTCCTGTGACATCACCGGCCTACACCAAGCAGGAACAGGAACCCGCGAGCGACGAAGTCACCGAGGTCGCTCCCAACATCCTTCGCCTACAACTACCGATTTCGCTTCCGGGGCTTGGCCATGTCAACTGCTACGCCCTCGTCGACCGCAACGGTGTTGCGTTGGTCGACCCGGGCCTTCCCGGTGAAGAATCTTGGAACGCGCTCATGGACCGGCTCGCCAAAGCCGAAATCCCGTTGAAGCGAGTACACACGGTCATCGTGACCCACAGCCACCCCGACCACTTCGGCGGCAGTGCCCAGCTCCGTGAAGAAGCCGGGTCCGACGTGCTGACCCACCAGTCGTTCTCGTCGTTCACCGCTGAAGCCAGCGAAGACCTCGAAAGCGAGATCGATGACCTCAACGAAGATGAGATCCTCGAACGCTGGAAACGTCGGTTCGAAGAGTTCCGAGCCACCCCGTGGGGAACTCGCCGCGAACCACCGCCCGATGAGGCCATTCGCCGGTTCATCCAAATGGGCGACAGCGGCGGCCGTCGCTTCCTTAGCCCCGAAGCCACAATCCGGGTCAACGACGGTGACGCTCTTTCGTTCGCCGATCGTGAATGGTTCGCCCTTCACACCCCCGGCCACACCATCGATCACCTCTGCCTCTGGGACCCAACCCACGGCGTGCTGCTCTCCGGTGACCATGTCCTTCCCACCATCACCCCCCACATCGCCGGTTCGACCGACGTTGCCGACCCTCTAGCCACATTCTTCGCTTCTTTGGATCGGGTGGCCGGACTTGACGGTGTTACCCAAGTGCTTCCCGCCCACGGACATCCGTTTGACGATTGCCAAGGTCGCTGCGGGTTCATCAAAGAACATCACGCTGAACGGCTTCAACTCCTCCTCGACGCAGCCGAAGCGACCGGCGATGCACCGGTCACCGAATGGATGAAGATCCTTTTCCGTGAACGTTCCTGGGGGGATATGGCGGCGAGCGAAACCTTCGCCCATCTGGAGCATCTGCGGGTGACCGGTAACGCCACCAGCCGGCGAGATGACGACGGGTTGCTGCACTTCTTGCTTTCGGCTGAACCTTCCTAACCCGGGGTTCAGGCGATCGGCCGCTACCGTTCTCGGTGCCCCCTACGACTACGTTGCGACCAGCCGTGATCACGTTCCGCTCTTCTCAGTCCAGACTCCGGCGCCCACCACGGCCGTTGGCCGGGGCCGTGCTGACGATGTTGATGTTCTTGGCCGCGGCCTGCGGCGGGTCCGACGACGTCATGCGTCTCGGTTCGGGAACCCCTGAACCAGATCCGAGCTCCGCGGCCGTGACCGTCGGCGAACTCGTCGACCGGCCGTTCACCACCTTTGATGGTCGCACGGCAAACTTTGCCGACTACCGAGGGCGGCCACTGGTCATCAACTTCTTCGCTCGGAGCTGCACTGCCTGCGTCGCCGAAATGCCAGACTTTCAGGCCGTTTTCGAGGCACTCGATGACACCGTTGCCTTTGTCGGGATCTCAAACGATCCTCGCCGTTCCGACGCCGAAACCCTGGTTGAGCAAACCGGGGTTACCTACGACTTGGGTTGGGATCCTCAAGCATCGCTCGTTGCCGCCTTCGGCGGGTACGCCATGCCAACAACCGTGCTGGTCGACGCCGACGGAATCATCCGAACCGTCCGATCAAGCGCGCTCAGTCGAACGTCGCTTCGGTCGATGATCGACGAACTGCTGGTATCTCCCGAAGCGGTCGACTCGTGAGTGGGATTGAACAGTTCACGTTCCCGTTTGGGGTCGGCCTGCTCGCTGCGGTCAACCCCTGCGGGTTTGCCATGCTGCCCACCTACCTTGGTTTCTTCCTCGGCACCGAAACCGCCCCCCGTTCACGACTCCGGGCGGTCACTCGAGGGCTCTGGGTCGGCACCATCTTGACGCTGGGTTTCGTCGCAGTCTTTGGCAGCGTCGGCCTGCTGATTTCCTGGTTCGTGAACCAGGCGACCGTCGTTGAGCACGTCGGGCTGATCACCGTGGTGATCGGGGTGCTGCTAGTACCGGTAGGGGTGGCGATCCTGTTGGGTCGTTCGATCCGGCTCCCAGTACTTGGCCTGGCTCGGGCCGGTTCGGGGCGAGGGGTTGGGTCGGTGTTCTTGTTCGGGGTTTCCTACGCCGTCGTGTCGTTGAGTTGCACGCTCGGGTTGTTCCTTCAGGCCGTCAACAACACGTTCACCACTGACGGCGTGGCCAACGGCGTCGGCAGCTTTATCGCCTACGGATTAGGGATGGGCGCAGTGGTGGTGTTCCTCACCGTCAGTCTGGCCTGGGCCAAATCGGGGGTGGCGTCCGGGTTGCGTCGAATTCTTCCCTACGTCGAACCGCTTTCCGGGCTGATCCTGATCGCCGCGGGTATCTACCTGATCGACTACGGCATCTGGGAAATCCGACTGCAGGACGACATCAACGCCGGCAACCTGATGGTTGACCAGTTCCTCGGGTTCCAGGCGACGATCAGCGGCTGGATCAGCGACGCCACCCCGCAACGCCTCGGGGTTCTGAGTCTCTTCGCCGTGTCGGGTTTGCTCCTGCTGGCTTGGCGATCGGACCATCCCCGCGACACGCTGCGCCGCCGCTCGGTGACTTCGCTCTGGTTGATCTTCTTCGTCTTTGTCGAAGCAGTAAACGACTGGGACTTTTTCGTCCGACCCGTTCTGCGCTTGGTGATTCCCTGACCGCCATCTGGTGGCTAACGTCTCCGAGGTGTTGCGTTCGTTTCTGGCCCGACCTGAAATCACCGAGGTCTGTGAGCTTCGAGGCTCGTTCGGGTTGATGGCGTTTCACGGCGGCAACCTTGAACGCACCACCGATGTCATCGCCGCCGAAGTTGCCGAGCAGACCGGCTCGTCGTACTACGGAGTGATCCAGGCCGCACCGTTTCGTCAGCACATCCCCAGCATTCGGTTCGACCCCATGCATTCCGAGTCGCTAGCCGCGTTTTTGGACCGGGTCGACACGGTAATCGCCGTCCACGGGTACGGACGCGACGACCGGTTCTGGGACATCTTGTTGGGTGGTCGCAACCGTGAACTCGCCCACCATCTCGGAACCCACCTCGCGGCTGGACTCGACGAGCGCTATGGCGTGGTCGTTGACCTCGAAGAAATCCCCGATGGGCTCCGCGGGCAGCATCCGCGCAATCCGGTCAACCTTCCGGTGAATTGCGGGGTACAGATCGAACTGCCACCACCAATTCGCTGGAACCGCGACGCCGCCAACTGGAGCGACCACGAAGGAACCCCGCGGGCGCTGGACGTCTCATCGCTCATCGCAGCCTTGTGCGCCGCAGTGTCAACATGGTCAGCGGACTGACGCGCTAGGGAGCGAGCCGTTCGATGATCCAGCTGTCTTCGTTTCGGCGGTACCGCACCCGGTCATGGAGTCGGCTAGGACGACCCTGCCAGAATTCGTAGCGGTTCGGAACAACCCGATACCCACCCCAGTGGGGGGGACGGGGCACTTCGTTGCGGAACTGATCGCGATAGGTGCGTACCGCCTCGTCAAGGACCTCTCGACTGGCGATGACCTCCGACTGGTTGCTGGCCCAGGCGCCGAGCTGGCTTTCGCGAGGCCGGCCCGCGAAGTAGCGGTCTGATTCTTCGTCACTGACCCGGGTCACGTCACCGTCGATCCGTACCTGGCGTTCGAGATCGTGCCAGACGAAAAGCAGGCTGGCCCGAGCCGTTTCGTCTAACGCCCGCCCTTTCGCCGAGGACCGGTTGGTGTAGAAGACGAACCCGTGGTGATCGAACGACCGAAGTAACACCACCCGGCTCGCTGGCCAGCCGTCAGCGTCAACTGTGCTCACCACCACCATCCCTGGTTCGCGGTGCCCGGTTGCAGTCCAGTCGGCGAGCCAGGCCCGGAACTGGTCCAGCGGGTCGGGGGCGACGTCGGTGACGTCGAGCCCCGCCATCTCGTATTGGTGACGGATCGACTCCAAGTCCATGCGGAGACTCTACGGTGCTGGCATGAAACGTCGGGTAGCGGGTCGGCTCATCGGCCCGGTGGTGATCGCCGGGATCCTCGGTTCGGGCCTGCGCTGGGCCGTTGGAGAAACCGTCGCGAACCCCACCGCAACCCTGCTGGTGGTCAACACGATCGGTTCGTTCATCCTCGGCGCGGTACTCGCCGGGCCTCCTCGTCGGTCCACCCGCTGGCTTGCGGTGGGGTTCTGCGGTGGGCTCACCACCTTTTCTGGATTCGCGCTCGCCGTGGCCGAACGGTTCCGCGATAACCAACCTGGACCGGCACTGATCATCGGATTGGCCTCGTTTCTGCTGGCCGGAGGCGGGTACCTGCTGGGTCGACGATGGCCGGGACGGTTCGACCCGACTCCCTCCGAGGCCCTCCCATGACGGTGATGGCGTTCGTTCTCGCCGCCGGTCTCGGTACAGCAATCCGTTGGCGTACCGGGATGCTGCTCCCCCGCCCGGTCGGAACCCTGCTGGTGAACGTCGCCGGCGCGTTCCTGCTCGGCTGGGTCAGTGCGGTGGGGCCCGATCACGAAATGGTGCTGGGAGTCGCGGGTCTTGGTGCGCTCACCACCTTTTCCACGTTGATCGCCGAAATCGTGGACATTGCCGAACAACGCCGCGGTCAGGCGTTTAGCTACGCGGCGCTCACCGTGGTCGCCGGGGTGGCCGCCGCGGCGTTCGGGCTATCGCTCGGTTAGGTCCCGCGTCTGGCCGCGCGTTCGTCAACCAAAGAATTAGCTGGGAACAGCAATCGCGGTCATGCCGCCCATGTAGGGCTGGAGCACGTCCGGGATCCGCACCGAACCGTCTGGTTGACGGTGCGTTTCCACAATGGCCGCCCACACCCGAGGAACCGCCAGACCCGAACCGTTGAGCGAATGCACGAACTCGGTTCCTTTCTGCCCGTTGGGCCGATAGCGGATGTTGGCCCGACGGGCCTGATAGTCGGTACACCAGCTCACCGAACTCACCTCAAGCCAACGATCGGCTCCCGGTGCGAACACCTCGATGTCGTAGGTGCGGGCCCCCGCGCCGCTGATGTCACCACAGGCCAAATCAAGTACCCGATGGGCGAGACCAAGATCGACGATCGCCTGTTCGGCTCGTTCGAGGATCTCGTGATGGAGGCTCTGAGCATCATCTGGGGTGCAGAAGGCGTACAGCTCAACCTTGTCGAACTCATGAACTCTCAGCAGCCCCCGGGTGTCACGACCCGCCGAACCGGCTTCTCGCCGGTAGCAGCTGGTGTGAGCCATGAGCCGCATCGGCAACTCGTCCTCATCGAGCACCTCGCCGGCAACTATCGAGGTCAACGGCACCTCCCCCGTGGGGATAGCCCAAAGGTCGTCACGCTCTACCTGATAGGCGTCGTCGCTGAACTTCGGAAGGTGACCGGTGCCGACCATGGTCTCGGTTTTGACCAGCGTGGGCGGCCGGATCTGCTCGAACGCGTCGCGGTTACGGTCGAGGCCATAGTTGATCAAGGCGCTGAGCAGGTGCGCTCCCGCCCCCCGATACATGGCAAACATCGAACCCGACATCCGAACGGCACGGTCCACGTCGAGGATCCCCAACTCGGCACCGATTTCCCAATGAGGTACCCGCTGATGATCCCCGTAGGCGTCGGCCGGGAGTTCGTTGACCCGCACCACCACGTTGTCGTCTTCGGTCAAACCATCGGGGGCTTCCGCTGCGGGCAAGTTGGAGATCGACAACAAGGCCAGCCGCACATCGGCCTGAAGCGCTTCGGCCCGATCGGTAAGTTCCCGTTCTCGCTCACCCAGCTGTTTACTGCGGGCTTGCAGTTCGCTGGCGTCCTCGGATCGACCGTCTCGGTGCAGTTCGCCGACCTGCTTCGACAACTGGTTGACTTCGGAACGAATATCGTCGCGTTCGGTACCGATCGCCCTCAGTTGGCTGTCGAGTTCCAGCACATGATCGATCGCGGACGGGTCGTCACCACGGCGGACCAGCCCGGCCCGGACCTTGTCCGGTTCGTTTCGGATCAGCTTGATATCGAGCATGGGTAGACCGTAACGCCGTCCCCGTCAGACCCCACGGATTGCCCGCGGCTTCACCGCCGAGGCATTCATGATTGCGGGCCTCCGGTTGAGCCACTCGGTGGTTCGACGATCGGATCTCCGGCTTCGGCAAACTGACGCTCGACTTCTGAGAACGTCAGTTGCTGACGACGACGAGCCTTGCGGGCTTCTTCATCGACTCGTCGATTCTCGCCAGCCAGTCGAAAAAACCGGATTGCGATCAGGATCCACAGGTAGAACCCGCCAACCACTTTCATCACCGCGCCGGCCGCCTGCTGATCTTGGCGAGGCGAAATCCCCCACAGCGGGTCGGGGTGGTCGTAGCTCTTGTAAACGATGCCGTCGGCAAACGTCAGCCAGCCAGCCGGGACGGTTGGGATGATCGACATCAAGAAGAGGTACAGCATCTTGCCAGGTTCGGTCATCTGCATTTCTGGCAGCGGACCCAGCACCGGGAACCACATCAACAATGCGGATACGAAAACCATCAGATGCAGCACGTAATGGAACGCCCCGTTGCCCACCGACAAATCAACGACGGCCCCCCAGTGGGTGAGCACCTGCAAAAGGTTGAACAGCACACCGGCAAACAACGGTCGGGCCATGAAGCGCAGGATTCGCTGAGGAACGCCATCTTCCAAGATGATGAGGCGAGCAAGCCAGGCCGGCATGGCCAGCAACAACAGCGGTGGCACCACGAACGAGATCAGCAGGTGCTGGATCATGTGCACCGCATAGAGGTGCTGTTCGGCGATGTCGTGCATCGGCCAGTCGGCGGCGAGCCACAGCAGCGCGATCCCCGCCGCAAACCCCCATTTTTGACCACGGGTTACCACTGGGCTGCCGTCGGTAACAACCAACGGTCCGATGTACTTCACGGAGTAGACCGCCATCGCCACCAGCCCGGCTATGAGCAGCCAGACCTCGGGATGAAACTCGTACTGCCAGGCGTTGGCCGCAACGAGGGCCGCAGGCATCATCAACTCCAGAAGTTAAAGGCGAGCAACGCGATGATGTACACCACGGTCGCCAACGCCAGCCCCCCAGCGAAAAAACGGCCCAAGACGGGTTCGTCGTTCTTGAGATGCATAAACATCCGGGCTACCAGCCAGAACTTGACGACCATCATGATCAGCAACGACGGGATGAGGAACGCCCCCCAGTCGAGCACCGACTCAAAGTAGGTGAACACTTCAACCGCAGTGATGGCGGCCAGCACCAACGCGACCTTGACGTACTCAAAGTCTGATGGGTGCTCGTGAGTGTGGCTTTCGGCGTGGGCAACTTGTTCGCTCATGATGTCCTACTCGGCCGGGATCAGATAGATGACAGTGAAGATGAAGATCCAGACCACGTCCACGAAATGCCAGTACAGGCCGACAATCTCGATGGTTTCATGGTTCTTGGCGGTGAGCTTGCCCTGCCCGGCTGCCACAAAGAGCGACATCAGCATCAGCAGACCCAAGCTGACGTGGATTCCGTGGAACCCGGTAAGGGTGTAGAACGCCGAGGCTGCCGGGTTGGTGGTGTAGCCCAAGCCTTCGTAGTAGAAGCTGGTGAACTCGTAAACCTGCCCACCGATAAAGACCGCTCCCAGCAAGGCGGTGACCATCAACCAGACCCGAGTCCGGTGCATGTCTCCACGGACCGCCGCCGAGAGCGCCAGCACCATCGTGAGGGAGCTGGCCAGCAGCACGAACGAGCTCACCGAGGTGAACATGATGTCGAAGATGTCGGTCGGCAGAACCTGACCGTTGCCCCGAGTTTTGTAGAGCAGGTAGGTCGAAATCAGCCCACCGAAGAGCAGGCACTCGGTCGACAGGAACAACCACATGGCCAACTTGGTGTTGGAGATACCCGTGTTGGTGGCGTGCGGATCGTGATCGTGGGACACCGCGGCTGCCTCAGCCGTCATCGAAGTCATCACGCTTCTCCTTCTGAGTCGGCCGCTACCGCGACCGGGTCGTCGTCATCACCGTGGCCGTCATCACCGTGGTCATCGTCACCGTGGTCGTCATGACCGTGGTCGTCGTGCCCGTGACCAGCGTCAGGGTCATCCACCGGTTCAAGCGCCCAGGCGTACATGGCGCCACCGGTAAGCAGCCCACCGATCACACACAACCAGAGGTTGAAGATCAGGCCGTACCCGATCAGCGGCAGACCAACGGCCAGGACCAGCGGCCAGAAAGACGGCGATGGCAGATGCACACCGGTCGCGTCACCCTTCTGCGCTGCTTCCTCGACGCTGGCGACCCGAACCACGGAACCATCGTCTTCGATGCTGTACTTGCGGAACCACCAGTCGTCCTGAGATTCGATCACCGGGATGACGTCGAAGTTGTGCTCCGGAGTCGGCGAAGGGACCGACCATTCTAGGCTTCGGGCATCCCACGGATCGGGACCCGGGGCCGGCAGGTTGACTGCTTCTTTCTTCGAACGCCAGACGTTGTAGAGGAAGTACAACACCGACAGGCCAAGCAGGTATGAACCGATCGTCGAGACCAAGTTCCAGAACTCGAAACCGAACCCGGCCGAGTAGGTGTCAATGCGGCGGCTCATGCCCTGCAAACCGAGGACGTGCATCGGGCCGAAGGTCAGGTTGAAGCCAACCAGCATCGACCAGAAGTGCAGGCGGCCCCGCTTTTCGTTCAGGAAATGACCGAAGACTTTCGGCCACCAGAAGTAGATCCCCGCGAACAGGCCGAGCACACCGCCACCGAAGATCACGTAATGGAAATGGGCCACGATGTAGTAGGTATCGGTCTGTTGCGTGTCGGCGGGGGCCAACGAGTGGGTGACGCCGGAAAGGCCACCGATGGTAAACATGGCCACCGTTCCCACCGCGAACAACATGGCGGTCGTGAAGCGCAACTGTCCGCCCCACATAGTGGCGAGCCAGTTGAGGATCTTCACACCGGTCGGGACCGCAATGAACATCGTCGCCAGCGAGAACGCGGCAACCGAGATCGGCCCGATCCCGGAAACGAACATGTGGTGAGCCCAGACACCCCAGCCCATGAAGCCGATGGCGATACCCGAGAACACCATGAAGGTGTACCCGAAAATCGGTTTACGGCTGAACGCCGGGATGACCTCCGAGATAATCCCGAAACTCGGAAGGATGATGATGTACACCTCGGGATGCCCGAAGATCCAGAACAGATGCTGCCAGAGCAACGGGTCTGCGCCGGCGGCCGGATCGAAGAACTGCGAGTCGAACAGGCGATCGAAAATCAGCAGGAAGAGCGCCACCGTGATGACCGGCAGGGCGAAAGCCAGCAGGAACTGGGTGACCAGCAGCATCCAGGTCAGCACCGGCATCCGGAACAGGGTCATACCCGGTGCCCGCATGTTGAGCACGGTGACGATCAGGTTCACTGCCGAAACCAGCGAAGCGATACCTGCGATCAACAAACCAATGGCGTAGAAGTCGACGCCATTGGTCGGCGAGAAGGTCACACCACTGTTCGGCGCGTAGCAGAACCATCCACAGTCGGCCCCGCCACCGCCAACAATCCAGCTGGTGTTGAGGAAGATTGCACCCGACAACCAGACCCAGAAAGAAAGGGCGTTGAGTCTCGGGAACGCCACGTCACGGGCGCCGATCTGCAACGGGATCAGATAGTTGGCGAAGGCCGCAGCCAGCGGCATCACGAACAAGAAGATCATCGTCACGCCGTGCATGGTGAAGATCTGGTTGTAGACCTCGGCGCTCAAGAATCCCTGATCAGGGAACGCCAGCTGGGTCCGGATCAGCAGAGCTTCGGCACCACCAACCAAGAAGAAGAACATGGCGGCAACGCCATACATGATCCCGATCTTCTTGTGGTCAACAGAACTCAGCCAGTCTCGCCAGGTGCCTTTGGGCTGGGGGCGGGTCAGAACACCGAGCGGTCGCTCGGCGAACGTCTCACCACTGGTAAGGGCTAGGGGTTCTTCGGTGATCGCCATGTCACTCCACCTCCGTTGCCGCGAGAACCTCGGCCGACGGCTTGGAGCCGAGGGTTTCGAGGTAGGCGACAAGATCGCTGATCGTACGTTCGTTCAATCCCAGGTTCGGCATCCCTCGAGGAAGCACACCGTCGGGAAGGTTGTTCGCCGCGTTGGCCTTGACGACTTCAGGGTTTCGCAACCATTCAGAAAGGTCGTCGCGGTTGAAGCTGCCGTCGGGGTTGTAGGTATTGAGGATTCCGCCAGCGAAGGTGCTCCGGCTCGCGAAATGGGTGAGGTTCGGTGCCGCGCCCGATTCCACTGCAGCCCCGGAGTAGCTGTCGCTGTTTACCCCTTCCACCAGATGGCAGGAGGTGCAGTTTCCGGCGAAAGCCACCGCACCGCGGGAAACCGCGTCGTCCTCGTTGGCTTCGGGAAGTGCAGGAACTTCTCGTTGTTCGTCAATCCACTGTTGGAAGCCTGCGTCGTCCATAGCCACGACCTGCATCCGCATCCGTGAATGGGAAAGTCCACAGAACTCGGTGCACTGACCGAAGTAGACGCCAGGATCGTCGGCGGAGAGCTTCCATTTGGCGAAGTACCCGGGCCGAGCGTCGCGTTTGCCGTTCAGCGCCGGAATCCAGAACGAATGGATGACGTCACGGGAGGTAACGATGAGTTCAACTTCTTCCCCCGCGGGGATAATCATCTGACCGGCAGTGACGATGTCAGCCGGGGGGAGGTTGTTCGGATCGCCGAGCATTTCTGCGTCAACGTCTTCGCTGAAGTAGTAGCGGAACTCCCACCACCACTGTTGGCCAACCACCACAACTTTTGGTTCCCAGCTGGTCGTGGCACCGTCCACGCTGACCTCAACCGCATTGGCTTTGGTGTCGTTGACCACCAAATGGGTGGTGATCGTCAACACCGCCACAATCACCATGATGATCGCTGGGCCAATGGTCCAACCGATTTCCAAAGTGTTGTTGTGGGTGGTCTGAGCCGGGAACTCATCGGAGTCGTAGTTGCTGACCCGGCTGCGAAGCGACATGTAGACAACCCCGCCCACGACCAAAACCAAAATGACACCGGCGATTGCCAACACCGGGTCGAGCAGATCGTCGATCTGACGGGCCGTCTCCCCCTTCGGGTCGAGCGTGTTCAGTTCGGCGTCGCTGGCACAGCCGCTCAGCAACAGGCCGAGCAGCAGGACCAATCCGAATAGATAACGACGGGGGTGCTTGGACATTTCACTCACAGGCTTCATCACTCACCGGTCTCACTATGGGTGGGGGTTTCATGGTCGACTTCGTGATGGTGGAACTCGCGGGTTCCGTCTACCGCGGCGACAATGCCGCCGGCGAGGACAGCCACACCGGCGGTGAGCGCCAGACCCGCCAGCAGGTTGCGGCTGATGTGGGGTCGGTTCGCCATCAACGTGCCGAGACCAAAGATCACTACGGCGATCAGCGTCGCCCACACCAGAGCGCCGTTGACGCTGGCGTTGAGCAGGATCCGGCTTACTGCCAGCACAAAGACACCAACGATCGCGACACCAGCCAACGGGATTTCGATGGGGGCCATGATCCGATCCCGCAGCGACCGGTTGGCGTCTGGGTCTCCGGTGGCTCGATCAGCCCAGGCATCCATGGTCCATTCGAGCGCTACCAAGCTCACGATGACCAGACCCAGAACGAACACCGCAGAATGCACGACGAGGCCAATGGTCATGGTTGCCGCCCCGAACGCACCCGCTACCGGCCACATGCTGCCGGTGGTTGAAGCCGCCGGAGCCAACGTCTCAACTCCGAGGTAATGCGCTTGGGCGGCCGGATCGGCGTCCCGCATTGCCACCAGAAGGCCACCGAGACCGGCCGAAGCAAGCCCGAGGCCGATCAAAACGAGGTAGCCGACGTGTTCGCCAACGCCGCCTTTCCATCCCAGCGTCAGCGGTCCGACGTGCTCACCACCAGTGGAATACCCGTAGGCAATGGCAGCCGCGGCGAGGGCCATGGCGAGACCGAAGAAGAATTTGAAACCCGTAGTGAACATGCTTCCCCTACTTGGTGACGTAGACGGCGATCCAGGTGACCCAGTACATGAAGGACACCACATGCCAGAACAGCGCCGCCGAAGCGACCCCATCGTCCTGACGCGGACCGAACTGACCGAACAGGGCCCGCAACGTGGTGAGGGCCAAGAAGATCACGGCAAGGATCAAAAAGACGATGAACGTGCCGTTAAGGACAAAGAACAGCAACTCGGCGGTGCTGCCGTCGAGGGCAAAGCCGGTGTCGTTGAGGATGAACCACATCTGGTTGAACACGGCAGCCCCGAACAACCCGGTGAGGGCCATGGCCACGTAGGCGTTGCGCCGATCCTCGTTACCGATGGCCTGAACCGCCCACCGAACCGTGAACGTCGAGAGGATCAAGGTCCAGAACACAAACCCTGACGGGCCTAGTTCAACCACCCCTTCCGGGAACCATTCGGTGCCTTCGATCCGGGCATCGCTGCGAGCGTTGAGGTACAGCGCCAACAAACCAAAGAAGGTCATCAACGCCGCGGCAGAACCAAACATGGTCCCGACGACGACCGTGCGGGGCCGTCGTAGTTCAGCTGCGGGAAGTCCGGTTGTTGCAGTCATCAGGCCTCACCTCCATCGTCACCCTCCGAAGAGAGCCGAGCCAAGTCCAGCAATGGTGCTTCAGACGTGACCTTGTTGGCTTCCCAGACCTCTGAGGTGGTCCATTCCAGTGTCTGGCCACCCCACGGGTCGGTGACGGCCGAAGTCTCGTTACGCACGGCACCAACCAGTGAACTCAACAGGCCAAGGCCGCCGAGAGCCATCAGGGCCGCGCCAGCCAGCGACACCAACACCATGACATCGATCAACTGCCCGCCTTCCTCAGCGAGCATCACGTCGGGAGCGTCTGCGAACCCGGCAACCACGTCGCTGAGCCCGACCAGCAGGCCGCCGCCGAGCAACAACAACGCCACCAGCGTCATCGACCCGGACGGCAACAGTCGTCCCCACACCACCGGTGACCAGAAGAACAGGCCGGTTACTCCACCAAGCAGGGCCGCCGCCAGGGCCAAGTTCATCACGCCAGTGTCAGCGGTGGTTCCGATCAAGTCGAACGGGTCAACAACCCGAGCAGCTCCCGCCGCGGTGGCCGCGAGGAACAGCAGGCCCGCTCCGAGTGCACCGACCAGATGCATCGGCGGGACGCCAACCGGTGCTTCGCCAGCTTTCAACGTTGCTGCGTTTCCACCGAGGTAAGCCAAGGCCGGCAGCACTGCGGCCAAACCGAACGCCACGTACACCAGAAGGTCACGGTGATCGCCGTCAAGGATCGGCTGGCTCCAACCGCCGACCGAAAGAACCCCGGCCAACCCCAGAAGCGCCATCATCGCCGGGTGGCTGACCTGACGGCCTTTGGCCACCACCGGCACTACCGACCCGAACACGCCGAGCGCCGGAATCGCAATCGAGTAGATCTGGGGTTGTTCGAACAACCAGGCCAACTGGTCGTAGATCATGGTGGAACCTTCGGGTTCACCGAACACCAGCGGCCCACCCCGAAGATCGACGTAGATCACCACGATGTTGGCGATCGCGACCGGCAGGGTCAACACCCACACCGTTGCCGCGACCAGCATCGACCAGGCGAACAGCGGTACCCGCATCAGGTTCATTCCGGGGGTACGCAGTGAGATCACGGTGGTCAACACGCAGATCGAACCGATGATGATCGAGAGCATGACCAGCCCCGTGCCAGTCAGGGTCAAAGCCATGGCATCGGCTTCTCCGGTGGTCACACCGTCAATCGCGCCCCAACCGCCACCGGCCAGCACCGCGGCGACAACGATCCCCGCTCCCAGCACGTAACCCCATGCCGCAGCCAAGGCCGCCCGGGGGAACGCAATCTCACGGCTTCCGACCTGCCCCGGAACCACCGCGATCGCGAGTCCCAGCAGCAGAGGAATGGCAACCAGCAGAACCATCCCAAACCGGTACAGCCCCCACATCTGGAAGTACGCGTTCACTCCACCAAAGATTCCGACATTGTCAGGATCCAAACGTTCCGCCGAAACCGCGACCCCAAGGGCCAGACCGGCCGCCATCAACAACGAGGCGGTCGTCAACCAAATGCGTGCGATCACCTTGTTGTCGCTCGTCGAGAGCCACAGGTAAAGACCTTTTGCGGCGTTCGCGGCTCCGTCGTTCGCTTCTGCCGCCCCCTGAGGCGGTGACTCGGTCATCGTCATTGGTGTTCGATTCCTCCGTCAGCGACCGACGGCGATGCGCCGTCGCTGGAAAACATAGACACGGCGGCCAACAAATTGGCCGCGCACGGTGGCAAAGCCTACATCCCAAGTCGGGTCGGACCCGAAACCGGGGACAGATAATGCGTCGGATCTCACACGGTGTTGATTCCGCTCAGATTCTTTAGATGCCGTTACGAACGATCACGTCGACGGCCATCGCCGCGAACAACAACGTCACGTAGGTAATGGACCACCCGAAGAGCTTCATCGCTTGCTGCGGACGAGGGTCGCGATACACCCGAACCGCGAGGGCGAGAAACACTCCACCGAGCACGACCGCGGCCGCCACATACAGCACCCCCATGTCAGCGACCGGGGCGAAAACCAGCGTCAACCCCCAAAGCAGCACCGAATAGAGGACGATTCTGGTTGCGGTGGTCTTGAGCGATCGCACCACCGGAAGCATCGGCACCTCGGCGGCTTCGTAATCGTCTCGGTAACGAATAGCCAACGCCCAGAAGTGCGGCGGGGTCCAGTAGAAGATGATGGCGAACAACACGACCGGCGGCCAGTCCAGTTCGTTGGTGACCGCTGACCAGCCGACCAGGACCGGAACCGCGCCCGCCGCGCCGCCGATCACGATGTTGCTGGTCGATGAACGCTTCAGCCAAAGGCTGTAGACGAAGACGTAGAACAGGGTCGCCGAAATGGCCAACACCGCAGACAGCAGGTTCACCAGAACCCAGAGCCAGACAAACGCCAGAATTTCGACGGCAAAGGCAAAGATGATCGCTTCCCGGGGGCTGACTTCACCGGTGACCAACGGTCGGCCTTTGGTGCGTTCCATCAGTCGATCGATGTCACGATCGATGTACATGTTGAAGGCATGGGCACCGCCAGCAGCCAGCGTGCCTCCGACCACGGTGGCGACAATCAACCACAGCGACGGGATCCCACCTTCGGCAATGATCATCGTCGGGACGGTGGTGACCAGCAGAAGTTCGATGATTCTCGGCTTCATCAACGCGACGAAAGCGAGCAATCGCGGCCGCGTCGAGCTGTGGGATGAAGCGGTCACCTCGTCAGGTTAGGGGCGCAGGAGCGACTGCGGCTAGCTGGCTCTAACGTCAAGTCATGTTTCGCCGCGGGATCTCCCCCGAACGCTACGTTCAATTTGCCCGGTGGTCGCTCTGGTCGCTGACCGTCATCGTGGTCACCGGTGGTGCTGTGCGCCTCACCGGATCGGGTTTGGGCTGCTCGGATTGGCCGACCTGCGAGCAGGATCAAGTCGTTCCCGATCTCGAATACCACGCGCTGATCGAGTTCGTGAACCGAATGTTTACCGGGGTAGTGACGGCGACGGTGGTCATCGCGGTGCTGGGTTCGTTGCGCCGTCGCCCTCGTCGACCTGATCTCGTTCGCTGGTCACTCGGTCTTGTCGTCGGGGTGTTGGCCCAGATCCTTCTGGGTGCGTTGCTGGTCAAAACCGATCTCGATCCGCGTTTCACGATGGGCCATTTCCTCCTTTCCATGGTGCTGCTGTGGAACGCGGTGGTGTTGATCGAACGGGCTCGCCTCCAACCCGACGGGAACGAAGCGCCGCCTGCGGCCATCGAGTCGAACCGACTGCGGTTCTTGACCCGTTTCGTTGGTGCGCTCGGTGCGGTTCTGCTGGTGACAGGAACCATCGTCACCGGAACCGGCCCGCATTCTGGTAGCGACGACCCCACCGTGGCGGCCCGTTTGCCGTTTCAGATTCGTGACGTGACCCGAGTCCACAGCTTGACGGCGATCTCGCTGTTGGTGCTGGTGTTGTTCACCACCCACCAGGCTCGTCAGCGCAACCTTGAACGTTTAGGGTCTCAAGCCGGTTTGGTCGCAACGCTGCTGCTGATCCAAGGCATGGTCGGTTACTGGCAGTATTTCGCCGGGGTTCCGGTGCTGCTGGTTGGGATCCATCTCACGTTGGCTTCGCTGTGCTGGATCTCCATCGTGCGACTGGTCTGGACCTCTGAGCACCTTCACCGAACCCGCGCTGCGTCATGACCGCGCCGGTTGCCACCCCTGACCAATCCACCGGGACCGAGTCGGCGTTGGATCGCCCGTGGAAAGTGCTGGTCTGGGACGATCCGGTCAATTTGATGTCGTACGTGACGTTCGTCTTTCGCAAACTCTTCGGTTTCTCCGAAGAGAAAGCTCATCGGCTGATGATGGAAGTCCACGTCGAAGGCCGGGCCGTGGTGTCCTCCGGGGCTCGTGAACGAGCCGAGATGGATGTGTTCCGGCTTCACGAACACGGTCTGTGGGCCACCATGGAACAGGATTCTTGATGGCTCGCAAACGGTTTCAGCCCCGGTTTGTTTGGGACCAGGGTCAGGTGGTGGTCAACTTTGCTGAACACGAGCGAGAGATGCTCAACCATCTACTCGACCAGCTCCGTCAGATCGTCACCGTCGATGAGGATCCGGCACTGCACCCGCTGAAGCCAGCCGCCCACCCCAACGACCCAGCCGCCGAAGAGCAGTTTCGGGAGCTGATCGGAAACGACCTGCAACGATCACGGTTGGACGCTCTGGATCTGGTCATCGACGGGCTTGAACGCTCCAGCTCAGACAACGGCGGTTTGGACGACGGGGCTGTCAGTGCCTGGATGCAGAGCATCAACGCGCTTCGGATCCTGCTCGGTCAACGGCTGGAAATTGACGCCACGGAACATCTCGAAATCGAACAGCTCAACGACGAACAACGAGGTCTGTTCGAGCTGTTCGAATGGTCCGGTTGGCTTCTTGAACAGCTGGTTTCGGCCTCAACGGCAGGACTCGATCAGCACCGAACCAATCCTCAGTAGCCTCGTTCGCTGCTCGATTGGTGTGCGTCCGCTCCCGATGATCCGCGTGGAAGATGTTGGACCGGAAATGATTCCCCTATACATTTTCCTCGGTTCCTTCGGGAACCCCGCCCCCTTCGTCCAGCGGCCCAGGACGCCGGCCTTTCACGCCGGTAACACGGGTTCGAATCCCGTAGGGGGTGCCAACATCGGCACCGCAAGGCCGTCGATGAAGGAACCATCACGGGCGGGTTGCCATCTGACCGATGCAGCCCTACCGTTTTGCCTTCACCCGGTTCGCCGGGCGAGAGGTCCTGTAGATCAGTTTGGAGTGATCGCCACCCTGTCAAGGTGGAGGCCGCGGGTTCAAATCCCGTCAGGACCGCAACAGCATCTCTTTCGCAGAGATGTCACAAGAGGTCGGGTAGCTCAGTTGGCAGAGCGGCCGCCTGAAAAGCGGTAGGTCACCGGATCGACGCCGGTCCCGACCACCTTAGGTTCATCGCCCCGGCTCTCGAGCTGGGGCGATGGCGCGTTCGGGCCTTGGGTTCGCGAAACCCGATGAGCGCTACCGGATCGGTTTCGCTACAGCGCAACCGCCGCGTGGAAGCCAGCGTGGATTGCTCCTTCGAGGTAGCCCACCCCGTCGGCGTCGCCGATGACGAGGGGGTCAAGCCCGGCCGCCGTGAACGCCTCGGCGAGCCGACGATCACCGGTCAGTCCCGTGGCGATCACCACCGTGTCGGCCCGAGCCGTGGCCGCACCATCTTCGGTTCGGTAGGAAACGTTGTCGGTCCCGATTTCGATCTCGGATGCTCCCGTGACCAGCACCGCACCGTGTTCGCGCAGATCGCCCAGTACCCGCCAACGCCTCGGGTGGGCCATCTCCAGCGCCAGTTTCTCGCCTTCTTCAATCACGGTGACCTTCCGGCCTCGCTCCACCAGAAATTCGGCAAGTTCGGCTCCAACCAGTCCCCCACCCACCACGACCACATGGCGGCCGACCGGCAGGAAGAACCGGGTGAGATATGCGAGCCGTCCTGGATCGGCAAGCAACCCCAGACGGCGACCAACCGCAACCCCCAACCGAATTGGCCAGACCAGTTTCTTTGCCGCCCCTCCCGATCCAGATCCGACCAGCAAATCGCGCAGATCGTCACCATCGAAGACGTGCCGCTGGTCGGCGCCGGGAAGCGTTGACCGGTTTCGGGCCGCGCCGCTGGCAACCACCAGATGATCCGGTTGCAACGCGTGGATCGTTTCGGCAGTGGCGACCGTCGAAAGCCGAACATCGATTCCTAACCGGGAGACCTCATGTTCATACCAGTTGAGGAGGCGAAGGTTTGGTTCGTAAAGCAAGGCCGCGAAACGAAGCGCTCCACCGATCCGGTCAGCTGCTTCCAAGACGGTGACGTGATGGCCGCGCTGCGTTGCCACTCTGGCCATCTCCAGTCCGGCGGGGCCGGCACCAACGATCACAACCCGTTTGGAAGTGTCGGCCGGGCTGCGCTCAAGGTCGGCCAGCTCGGCTTCTCGACCAACCACCGGATTGACCGCACATTTGACCCGTTGATCGAAGAACGGTTGAGCCACGCAGACGTAACAGTTGATGCAGGGCCGAATTTCGGCTTCGCGGCCTTCGGCCACTTTGGCGGCAGTTGCCGGGTCGGCGAGCATCTGGCGACCCATCCCCACCAGATCGGCCTTGCCGTGGGCGATGAGTTCATCGCCGACCGCAGGACGAATACGTCCGACCGCAATGACCGGCACCGGCAACGACGCCACGAGTCGTCCGCTGAGCGCAGCATGGCGGGCTTCCTGGTCGGGCAGGGTGCCTTCGGTAAACGCCCGACCCGACGTCTGATCGCCGTACGCCGACAGGTGGATGGCGTCGGCCCCAGCTTCAACCGCCAGCCGGGCGGTCACTTCACAGTCGGGAAACGAGATGCCGTCAGGGGTTCGATATTCGAGCGCGTCGAGTCGGCACCAAACCGGGTAGTCGGCACCGGCTCGACGCTTCGCTTCGGTGATCAGTTCGCAGAGCAACCGCGACCGATTCTCGATCGAACCGCCGTATGCGTCGGTGCGCTGGTTCCATTGGCGGGACAGGAACGACGAAACCAGATAGCCGTGGGCGCCGTGCAGTTCCACCGCGTCAAAACCGGCTCGACGGGCCCGGTCAACGGCGTCACCAAACGCCGCGGTCAACTCGGCGAGGTCTTCGTGCGTCGCCGCCCGATAGTCAGGTTTGAGCCCACCCGAAGCCCCGGCCATCAACATCAACTCATCCATCGAGAGATCGGCGACCATGTCGAGGTTGCCACCCCACTGCGGTACCGAAGGGACCAAAACCGGAGCCTCGTTCTTGATGTCGAGACGGCTCACCTTGCCGTGATGGACCAACTGCACCGCGATCTTCGACCCGTAGGCGTGAACCCGACTGGTGAGCTCCTGCAACTCGGGAAGGAACCGGTCATCGGAAAGTGCTAGTTGGTGGGCCGAGTTGGCGCCCCGCGGATAGGCAAACGCGGTGACCTCGGTGATGATCAGTCCCGCTCCCCCGCGGGCCCGTTCCTCGTAATACCGAATGACTTCTTCGTTGGCTCGACCGTCGCTTCCGACGATCTCTACGCCCATCGGGGCCATGACGATTCGGTTGGGAACCGTCATGGAACCGACGGTGACCGGAGCCAGCAGATGTTCCCTCATGGCTGGAACGGTAGTGGCCGCGACGCGATGGTCTGCAACCCGCGACCGTTACGAGCGAATCGCTCCATCGAGAACCGCGGCGTTGGCCACGGCACTCGCCACAGCCGGAGCGACCGAACGGTCGAACACCGACGGCACCACGAAATCGGGTCGGAGTTCGTCGTCGGTCACTACCTTGGCGATGGCTTCGGCGGCTGCCACCTTCATCGATTCGGTAACCGAATGAGCACCAACGTCGAACGCGCCCCGGAAGATCCCGGGGAAGGCCAACACATTGTTGATCTGGTTCGGGAAGTCGCTTCGACCGGTGGCCATCACCGCGGCGAGGCCATCCGCAGTTTCTGGACGAATCTCCGGGTCGGGGTTGGCCATGGCGAACACGATCGGGTCTTTGGCCATCTGGCGAAGATCACTGGCGTCGATCAGGTTGGGAGCGGACACACCGACGAAAATGTCGGCGCCCCGCAACGCGTCTTGCAGCGAGCCAGCCATCCGTTCCGGGTTGGTGTGCTCGGCGAACCATTCTTTGGCGAAGTTCAGCCGGTCTCGTCCAGGGTGAATGATGCCGACGCTGTCCACCCCCACGATGTTGGTGGCGCCCGCATCGCGCAGGATCTTGCCGATCGCCACTCCGGCTGCACCCATTCCCGAGATCACGATCCGGCAATCGGCGAGCCGCTTGTCCACGATCTTCAACGCGTTGGTCAGGCCGGCCAGCGTGACCACCGCCGTTCCATGCTGGTCATCGTGAAACACCGGAATGTCCAACGACTTTTTGAGTGCGTCTTCGATCACGAAACAATTCGGAGCCGCGATGTCTTCAAGGTTGATGCCACCAAAGGTCGGAGCGATCCGCTGCACGGTGGCGATGATCTCGTCCGGATCTTTGGTGTCGAGGCAGATGGGAAAACCGTCGACCCCTGCGAACTCTTTGAACAGCAGGGCTTTGCCTTCCATGACCGGCATGGCCGCTTCGGGACCAATATCGCCGAGACCCAACACTGCGGTGCCGTCGCTGACGATAGCCACCGTGTTCTTCTTGATCGTGTAGTCGTGGGCGAGGCTTCGGTCGCCGTGGATGGCCATGCACACCCGGGCCACGCCTGGGGTGTAGGCCATGGCTAGGTCGTGGGCATCCCCAACCGAGCACAACGGAAGCACCTCGATCTTGCCCCCTTCGTGAAGCCGGAACGTCCGGTCCCACCAGTCCACAACGGTGACCCCGCTGAGGGCTTTGGCCACCTCAACGATCCGCTGACTGTGAGCTTCGTCTCGGGCATGGACGTCCACGATCCGGGTAACCGACGGCCCTTTGGCTTCGAAACCGGAAGCGCCGGCGATGTTTCCACCCGCTTCACCGATGGCAACCGCGAACCGGCCAAGGGTCCCCGGAACGTTGTCGAGTTCGATCTTCAGACCGATGGAATACGCCGCGGTCGGCACGGTAGTCATGGGGCCTGACGCTACCGCTACCCAACCCTGATCCGACCACCCACGAACCAGTTCAGCCCGAGGCAGTGGCGAGGAGTTGAGGGGGAAACCGACTAGACGCGGACTTCGGCCGAGGCGGCCGCGGCGGCCGGAAAGCGGGCCAAGATGCGGTCAGCCCGTTCGACGATCCGCTGAACCTGCACCGCGGCAGTTCCGGTAAACGCTGTCGGGTCGGCCAGCAGTGCGTCGAGCTGTTCGCCGTCCAACGGGATCCGACTGTCCGCCGCGAGGCGAGCCAGCAGATCGCCACCAGGGTCTCCCGCTCGACGAGCCAATGCCGCCGCCACCGCATGTTCCTTGACCAACTCGTGGGCTTCTTCGCGTCCGAGCCCTGCGTCCACCGCGGCCGAAAGCACCCGGGTTGTGGCAAGGAACGGCAGGTCGCGTCGAAGTTCCGCGGCCACCACCGCCGGGAACACACCGAACTCGTCGAGCACCCCCAGCGCGGTTTGGACCAGCCCGTCGGCGGCCATGAACGCGTCGGGGAGCATGACCCGACGAACCACCGAACAACTGACGTCGCCTTCGTTCCACTGCCGCCCAGCGAGGCTGGCCGCCATCGTCAAATGCCCGTCCAGCACCACCCGAAGCCCATTGACCCGTTCAGAACTCCGGGCGTTCATCTTGTGCGGCATCGCCGATGAGCCAACCTGTCCCGGCCGGAACCCTTCAGTGGCGAGTTCATGCCCAGCCATCAGGCGCAGGGTCATCGTTGCCGTCGACGGAGCCGAAGTGCTCTGAACCAACGCCGAGACCACGTCGAGGTCGAGCGATCGGGGGTAGATCTGACCGACCGAATCCAGAACCCGGGCAAACCCGAGGTGCTGGGCCACCATCGCTTCAAGCTCATCAACCCGATCGGTGTCCCCGAGGAGATCGAGTTGATCAAGCCGAGTGCCGACCGGTCCTTTGAGCCCGCGAAGTGGATACCGGGCCAACAGGTCCTCGATCCGTTCCAGCCCGATCATCGTTTCTTCGGCCCAGTCGGCGAAGCGTTTCCCGAGGGTGGTGGCCTGCGCGGCAACGTTGTGGGTTCTGGCCACCATCACCAGGCCCGTGTGTTCTTCGGCTAGCGCCGAGAACCGTCCCAGCAGCGCCACCAGCGAGTCCCGCACCGACTCAAGTGACCGTTTGATCTGGAGTTGTTCAACGTTTTCGGTGAGGTCACGCGACGTCATACCTCGATGAATGTGTTCGTAGCCGGCGAGGGCGCAGAACTCATCGATCCGGGCTTTGACGTCGTGACGGGTGATTGCCTCACGTTCGGCGATCGAGGCCAGATCCACCTGCGCTTTGACCGCCTCGTAAGCCTCGATGGCCGCTTCGGGGATCGCTACCCCAAGCTGTTGCTGGGCTTTCATGACCGCCAACCACAGCTCACGCTCGGCAATGACCTTGTGTTCCGGCGACCAGATCAGGTTCATCGCGGTGCTGGCGTAGCGGGCGGACAGCACGTTTGGCATCGGATCAACGGTCACGGTTCAACCTTTCGTTGCGGGCTGGATGCTCCTGGTCAGGCGTGCCGGTCAAGGAACTGTTCACGGCCTGGGCCAACCCCGACCAAGCGAATCGGAACACCGATCTGCTGCTCCAAGAACGCGAGATAATCGGCGGCCTGCTGCGGAAGTTCACTGAGGCTGGTCGCGGCCGTGATATCGGATTTCCATCCCGGCAGTTCCTCGTAGATTGCGGTGGCCCGATGAAGTTCTGACTGGTGGTACGGCAGTTGCGTCACCCGTTGACCGTCAATCTCGTAGGCGACGCACACCTTCAACTTCTCAAGCTGGTCCAGCACGTCAAGTTTGGTGATCGCCAACTCGCTGAGCGAATTGACCCGCACCGCATGGCGCAACATGACCGCGTCGAGCCAACCCGGTCGGCGACGACGGCCGGTGTTTGTCCCGTATTCGCGACCCACGTCGACGAGATGATCACCGATCTCGTCGAACAGTTCCGTTGGGAACGGTCCCGCCCCAACCCGGGTGACGTAGGCCTTGGCGATCCCGATAATGCGATCAATGTGGCGAGGGCCGATCCCCGCCCCGGTGCAAGCCCCACCGGCTACCGGGTTGGACGACGTCACGAACGGGTAGGTGCCGTGGTCGAGATCCAAAAACGTGGCTTGTGCCCCTTCGAGCAGCACTTCGTTGCCGGCTTCGAGCGCATCATGCACGATTGAAACGGCATCCCCAATGTGAGGAATGATCCGCGGTGCGTATTCGTTGAGGTAGTTCGCCGCGATCTCGTCGCCATCGACGGCGGGTTGCCCAAACACCTGGGTCAGTACCTTGTTGGTGTAGTCGAGGGCCACCTGAAGTTTCTCGGTGAAGATTTTCGGGTCGAGCAGGTCCTGAACCCGAAGTCCGACCCGCATGGCTTTGTCGGCGTAGGCCGGTCCGATCCCTCGCTTGGTGGTTCCGAGCTTGGCGTCACCGAGCTGCCGTTCATGCAGTGCGTCGAGTTCCTGATGGTACGGCATGATCAGGTGGGCGTTGCCCGAAACCACCAGCGACGAACAATCGACGCCTTTGCTTTCGAGCATGTCCATCTCAGAGATCAGGACCTTCGGATCAACGACGACACCGTTGCCGATGACCGGAATGGTGTGGTTGTAAAGGACTCCGCTGGGAACCAGCTGAAGGGCAAACGTTTCTCCGTCGACTACCAGGGTGTGGCCCGCGTTGTGGCCGCCCTGATACCGGACAACCAGCTTCATTTCTTTTGCCACGAGGTCGGTGAACTTACCCTTGCCCTCGTCTCCCCATTGGGTACCGACGACTATGGTCGCTGGCACGGCGCACTCCTCTCGCGGGTTTGCGTTACCACGAAAGGCTAGCCCGGTTGACGGCTTGTTGCTTCGTGTCTCAGCCGGTTTGGTTCCGGGGTGATGATGGCACCAACCGGGGTTCAGCGCAGAACAAATCCGGGGGCTTCGGCGGGATCTGCTTCCGGGTCGGACGCCATCACATCCACGGTGACCGCGTCGCCTTCCTGATAGCGACCTTCGAGCACGGCGAGCGCCAGCCGGTCACCAATCTCGCGTTGGATGAGCCGTTTGAGTGGGCGAGCCCCGAACGCCGGATCGAACCCGCTGCTGGCCAGTTGGGCCTTGGCTGCTGCGGTCACCTCCAAGATGATGCGCCGTTCGGCCAAACGACTCGACAGCCCCGCCAGTTGAATGTCGACGATCTGGACCAGATCCGCTTCGCTGAGCGGTCGGAACCGAACGATGTCGTCGATGCGGTTGACGAATTCGGGCCGGAAAAAATCTCCCGGTTCGCCTGGCAGGTTGGAGGTCATGATCAACACCACGTTGCTGAAATCGACTGTGCGTCCTTGGCCATCGGTGAGTCGACCGTCGTCAAGCAACTGGAGCAGCGTGTTGAACACGTCGGGATGAGCCTTTTCCACCTCGTCAAGCAACACCACCGAGTAGGGCCGCCGCCGCACCGATTCGGTGAGCTGCCCGCCTTCGTCGTACCCGACGTATCCGGGGGGTGCGCCAATGAGCCGACTCACGCTGTGCTTCTCCATGTATTCAGACATGTCGATTCGCACCATCGAACGTTCATCATCGAAAAGGAACTCGGCGAGCGACCGCGCCAACTCGGTTTTGCCCACCCCGGTTGGGCCCAGGAACAGGAAACTTCCGATCGGCCGGTTGGGGTCGGAAAGCCCGGCCCGGCTTCGACGGATGGCGTTAGCGACGACCGCCACCGCGTCGTCTTGGCCGATCACTCGTTCATGCAGATGGTCCTCAAGCCGCACCAGTTTCTGAACTTCGCCTTCCATCAGACGACTCACCGGGATCCCGGTCCAGCGCCCAACCACTTCGGCGATGTCTTCTTCGGTGACTTCCTCTTTGAGCATGGAGTCGTGGGCTTGAACCGTGTCGAGGTTGCGGCGAGCATCATCAAACGCTCGCTCCCGTTCCGGGATCCGCCCGTAGCGAAGCTCGGCTGCTTTCTCCAGGTTGGTTTCGCGGTCAACTTCACTGCGGAGCTGTTCGAGTTCTTCGTTGATGGCGCGCAGGTCGGCGATGGCGTCACGTTCGCTCTGCCAACGAGCCGTCAATCCCGACAGGTTTTCGTTGAGATCAGCGAGTTCGCGGTCGAGGTCATCAAGTCGTTCCTGAGAAGCGCGGTCGGTTTCTTTGGCCAACGCCACCCGTTCAATTTCGAGTTGGCGGATACGCCGGGCCACGACATCGATTTCGGTAGGCACCGAGTCGATCTCGATTCGTAGCGAGCTGCCGGCCTCGTCGATCAGGTCGATGGCCTTGTCGGGAAGGTGCCGGCCGGTCAGGTAACGGTCGCTCAGCACCGCCGCCGCCACCAACGCACTGTCCTGGATGCGAACACCGTGATGTACTTCGTAGCGTTCCTTGAGGCCTCGCAGGATGGCAACGGTGGCATCGACCGAAGGTGGCAGCACCAGCACCTGTTGGAAGCGTCGTTCTAGTGCCGGGTCTTTCTCGACATATTTTCGGTATTCGTCGAGGGTGGTGGCGCCAACCATTCGGAGCTTCCCTCGAGCCAGCAACGGTTTGAGCATGTTGCCGGCATCCATCGCGCCGTCGGCACCGCCAGCCCCCACGACCGTGTGCATTTCGTCGATGAAGGTGATGATCTCGCCTTCGGCGTCTTCGATTTCTTTGAGCACGGCCTGAAGGCGCTCTTCGAACTCTCCCCGGTATTTGGCTCCGGCCACCATGGCCGAAAGGTCGAGGCTGATCACCCGCTTGTTCTTGAGGCTTTCCGGCACGTCGCCTTCGACGACCCGCTGAGCGAGTCCTTCGACGATGGCGGTTTTGCCGACACCGGGTTCACCGATCAGCACCGGGTTGTTCTTGGTTCGCCGACTCAGCACCCGGATGACTCGGCGGATTTCCTCGTCGCGCCCGATCACCGGGTCGAGTTCTCCGTCTCGGGCGGCGTCAGTGAGGTCTCGTCCAAACCGGGTGAGGGCCTGATACTGGTTTTCGGGGGTTTGGGTGGTGACACGATGGCTTCCCCGGATTTCGCGAACTGCTTCGAGCATGGTGGTTTGATCCACCGCGGCCAGCCCTTCGACGGTGTCGGTCAGCGCCAGCAGGAGATGCTCGGTGGAGAGGTACTCGTCGGTGAGGTCGGTTCGCAGGCCGTCGGCTGCTTCGAAAACCGAGCGAAGCGACCGACTGAGCTGCGGGTCGGAACCGTACGCGTTCGGGAGTTTGGCCAACGTCTGCTCAGCCTGGTTGCGAACGGCAACGATGTCGCTGCCAACCCGGTGCAGGATCGGGATGACGATGCCTTCGTTCTGCCCGAGGAGTGCGACCAGCAGGTGGGCGGGGACGACTTCGGGGTGGGCGTCAGCGCGAGCTCGTTCGGTGGCCGCAGAAAACGCCTCGGTTGTTTTCAGTGTCCAGCGGTTGGGATCAAGGGACATGAGGGGACCTCCTTGAATCGTCCTGTCAGCGCTTCATTCTAGCGTTCAGAAAACTTGAGTACAACATGCTCAACTTTGACTTTTCGTGGGTTGGCCCGGATCGACGACATCGGGTGGCGTTGCGGACTGCAGCAATGCCGACGCCACCTGCTCCCAACCGTCTACCGGCGCCTGCGCGGCGGCCGCCAATTCCGGGAGCATCTCGGCGAGCTGAGCCAGCGCCGCAGCTAGCGACTCTGCGGTAACCGCCTCGGACACCAAGCCATCGACGCCGTGACGAACCGATTCCGGGAGCCCCCCAACCGGGGTTACGACCACCGGTCGACCCGCTGCTAACGCCAACGGGACCACCCCAGAAACCGTCGCCGAACGATACGGGGCCACCACCGCATGGTGACGGCTCAGCAGGTCAGAGAGCGCCGCATCGGGAACGTACCCGGGCCGCAGTTCCACGCTGGCTTCCACCGCCAATCGCCCAATGAGTTCCTGATAGTCACTCACCGGTTCCCAGAAATCTCCGCAGACCGTCAGCTCAACATCGAGACCATTTTGGCGAGCCTCGGCCACTGCCTCAATCGCCAGATCCACCCCTTTGTAGGCCCGCACAAAACCCAGGAACAACAACCGCAACGGTGGCGAAGCAGGCAGCGGTGTCCGTTCCACTGGCAGGTTCAGCGGATGGCCGACCACCTCAACCCGGGCTATCCCGGTCGCCGAACGAAGCCCGTCAGCCGCTTCCTGCGAATGCACCACCGCACCGGAACAGCGCGCCACTAACCGCCGCAGCAACCAGCCCGCCAGCGGCATCCGTTCGTGCGGTTCCGGGTTATGAACGAACACCACCGCGGGAACACCGCGGGTGGCGGCCAGCACGACGAGTTGGGCTGGACCATGAAAAGGGGTGGCCCACGCAAGCACCACCAGTTCCGCGGTCCGGGCCCGGCGACCCGCAGCCCACCAGCTCAGCGGGTTCCACCACCGCAACCCGAAGCGAACACCCTCCGGAGCCTGAACCGCGTCAACCGACGGCTGCTCACCTCGAAACAGTGCTCGCGGGTACTGCGACCGCCACGATTCGACCTGAACGTCATGCCCGGTGGCGCGCAATGCCTGAACGATCTGCCATCCGTGCTGGGAAATCCCTCCCCGCAACGGCGGCACCGGACCCACAAAGGCAATACGCATGGTCCCTGAACAGGCCGCGGCTAGGAGCCGCGCTTGTAGATGGTGATGCTCTGCTTGACCGGCACCAGATCACGGCGCTGCTCGCGACGAACCTGCTTCACTGCCTGCCCGATCGCCGTCTCGGCTTCCGCAACTTGACCTTCGAGTTCGGCCACCCGGTTCTCGAGTTCCAGCACTCGCTTGACGCCCGCAAGGTTCAGCCCCTCGTTGGTGAGCTCCTGAATACGGGTCAGCAAGGCCAGATCTGCATCGCTGTAACGGCGGCTTCCGCCCCCGGTACGCGACGGTTCAACCAACCCTTTGCGCTCGTAGATCCGCAGCGTCTGGGGGTGCACCCCCGCCAGCTCTGCGGCGACCGAAATGACATAGACCGCCCGGTGAAAACGTTCGCCTTCCATCATTCCTCCAATCCGCTAGACACCTAGATGAGCCCGAGGGGAGGGACCACCGACAGCCGCAAGCGCCTCAGTCGCCGCTCGCTGCTCGTCATTGAGTTCCGTGGGCACATCAACCACGACAGTGACCAGCAGGTCACCGCCACCACCTTTACCACGAAGTCGGAATACCTTGCCCGACGGTGTCCCGGCCGGGACCCGCATCTTGACCGGTTCACCAGCCAGAGTCGGCACCGCGAGATCACAGCCAAGTACCGCTTCGGCAAAGGTCACCGGAACGGTCAGGGTCAGATCTTTGCCGGTCCGACCAAACAACGGATGCGGGCCAACCCGAACCTTCACAAACAGATCGCCCGGAGCGCCTCCTTGGCGACCGGGACCGCCTCGACCCTGCAAGCGAATGCGTTGCCCAGTCTTGACCCCGGCCGGGATTCGTACCTTGACCTCACGCGGTCGTACTTCGGTTCCTGAACCGCGGCACGACGTACACGGATCGGTGATGATTGACCCCCGGCCACCACAAGAACTGCAGGGTCGGCGCATCGCAAAGAACCCTTGATTGTCGTCCTGCATGCCATCACCACCGCAGGCGCCACAGCGCTGCGGTGCGTGGCCCGGTGCGCTTCCCGTCCCAGAACAGCTCGAACAGGCCGCCTCCGATGTCAGGTGGATCGAGGTTTCTAGTCCGTTCACCGCGTCTTCGAAATCCAGCGCCAGATCAGCTTCGAGATCGGCGCCTCGTTGCGCCCGGGTTTGGGTTCGTTGCTGGCCGTGGCCCCGACCGCCAGCTCCTCGACCAAACAGCCCACCCAGCAGATCGCTGAGGTCGTCGGGACCGCCAGCAAACGGGCCACCACCGGGTCCGCCGCTGAAACCTCCGGCCATCGGCCCCATCTTGCGAACCTGATCGTAGGAACGCCGACGGTCGTCATCACCGATCACCGCATAGGCCGCCGAGATTTCCTTGAACCGTTCCTCGGCTTGTTGGTTGCCAGGGTTCGAATCAGGGTGAAACTCGCGAGCGAGTTTGCGGTAGGCCTTGGTGATCTCCTTGTCGGTGGCAGTCGCGGCAACACCGAGAATCGCGTAGTAGTCCTTTTCGAACCATTCCCGTTCCGGCTCAGCCATTGTCCACCTCCTTTTCGATCAACGACGCACCGCGCCAGTTCCTACCGTTCAGCCTCGCACCTTCACCATTGCCGCTCGCAGCACCCGCCCATTCCAGGCATAGCCGGTCCGCAGCACCTCAATAACCCGAGGCCCGTCGTGCTCGTCCTCGCCAGGTTCGCTCATCGCCGCCTCGTGGCGACTGGGATCGAACGGGGCATCGGATTCGGCAATCGTCTCAAGCCCCGAACGCTCTAGCTCACTACGCAGGAAACCAACGATCGGCTCGATCCCGTCAACGCCTTGCTGGAGCGCGGCATCGCAGGCGTCAAGCACCGGAAGCAACGCTTCCGCGACGCGAGCCCCGGCTTGCGCCACCTGCTCCACCTGACGTTTTTCTACCTGCTTGCGAAAGTTCGAGAATTCGGCTGAAACCCGCTGAAGGTCGTCAAGGTGTTGATTGCGCTCCGCGGTGACGGCTTCCAACGTGACCAGCAGCTCTTCCACGCTGACCGGTTCGCCGATGACCTCGTCTCCACCGGTTTCCTCAACCAAAACCTCGGGTTCAGGGGTGGCTTCGGTGTCGTCGGCAAACTCCTCGGTGCTCACGAGTCCTGCTCGTCGTCGATGATTTCGGCGTCCACGACCTCGTCATCGGCTGGCGTACCCGCCTCAGCCTCCGCCTCTCGCTCGGCGGCCGCTGCGGCCTCGTAGAGACGCTGCCCGAACTCTTGGCTGGCCGTCATCAACGCATCAGAGCTGGTCTTGATGGCGTCGATATCGGTGCCGTCGAGGGCCTGCCGCACCTCGGCAATTTTCGCTTCGATGGTGGAGCGCTCGTCGTCGGAGACCTGTTCAGCCTGATCCTTGAGCAGCTTCTCGGTTTGGTAGACGAGCGAATCCGCAGAGTTGCGCACGTCGGCCTCTTCCTTGCGTTTGCGGTCCTCCTCGGCGTGAGCTTCGGCATCTTTGACCATCTGGTCGATGATGTCTTTGTCCAGCGAGCTCTGACCCGTGATCGTCATCGACTGTTCCTTGCCGGTGGCCTTATCGCGGGCCGACACATGCACGATGCCGTTGGCGTCGATGTCGAACGTCACTTCGATCTGGGGCACCCCGCGAGGAGCGGGAGGAAGATCAACCAGCTGGAACTTGCCCAGCGTCTTGTTGTACGCCGCCATTTCTCGCTCACCTTGCAGCACGTGGATCTCAACCGAAGGCTGGTTGTCGTCCGCGGTGCTGAACGTTTCGCTCTTACGGGTTGGGATGGTGGTGTTGCGCTCAATCAGCGTGGTCATCACGCCACCCTTGGTTTCGATTCCCAGCGACAACGGGGTGACGTCAAGCAACAGCACGTCCTTGACCTCGCCGCGCAGCACGCCGGCCTGAACCGCTGCACCAATCGCCACCACCTCATCGGGGTTGACGGTTTTGTTCGGTTCCCGGCCGGTCATTTCTTTGACCAGTTCGGTAACCGCTGGCATACGAGTCGATCCACCAACCAGCACCACGTGATCAATATCGCCCTTGGTCAGGTGGGCGTCTTTGATGGCCTGCTCGAACGGCTGACGGCAACGCTGCAACAGACCCGCGGTGAGGTCCTGGAACTTGGCCCGGGACAGTTCGTAATCGAGGTGAAGCGGGCCCGCGTCGGTCGCGGTGACGTACGGCATGTTGATGTGCGTCGAAGTCATCTGCGACAGTTCGATCTTGGCCTTCTCCGCGGCTTCCTTGAGCCGCTGCGATGCCATCGGATCTTTGCGCAGGTCTACGCCATGTTCGCCGTGGAACGTTTCGGCCATCCAGTCGATCACCGCATCGTCCCAGTCGTCGCCACCCAGGCTGGTGTCACCCGAGGTGGACTTCACCTCGAACACGCCATCGCCGAGTTCAAGCACCGAAACGTCGAAGGTGCCACCGCCCAGGTCGAACACCAGAATTGTCTGATCGGTGTCTTCCTTGTCGAGGCCGTAGGCCAGCGCCGCCGCGGTTGGTTCGTTGATGATCCGAAGAACTTCAAGACCAGCGATACGGCCAGCCTCCTGAGTGGCGGTGCGCTGCGCGTCGTCGAAGTAGGCCGGAACGGTGATCACCGCTTGGGTAACGGTGTCGCCCAAGTACTCCTCAGCGTCTCGCTTGAGCTTCATCAGGGTTCGGGCGCTGATTTCACGCGGACCGTAACTCTTGCCATCAATATCAATGGACCAGCTTCCACCCATGTGGCGCTTCACCGAACGGATCGTTCGGTCCGGGTTGGTGATGGCCTGCCGCTTCGCCACTTCACCGACCAGCACCTCGCCGTCTTTCGCGAACGCTACGACCGAAGGAGTGGTACGGGACCCTTCGGAGTTGGGGATAACGACGGGGTCTCCACCTTCAAGCACGGCAACCACGGAGTTCGTGGTTCCCAAGTCAATACCAACAGCCTTCGGCATGGGGTTCTCCTCTTCTGGGGATGTCACTGGGGGATTTCGGGGGCTTCGCGTTGCCAAGACCGTGGAGATCAGGGCAATTTCGCGTTTCTTCTCAGCACGATACCAAGAAGGCACAAAAGTTGAGTGCGTGATTAGCAACTTTTCTTTCGGTTCTCATCATGGCTCAGAAACCGTGTTCCGGACACATCGGGCCGTTGCAGACCGATACGGTGAAGTCATGCACCAACTCGTTCTCGTACGCCACGGCCGCTCCGAATGGAACGAACGCAACCTGTTCACCGGCTGGTACGACTGCCCACTTACCGACGTTGGCCGCGCCGAGGCTCGAGCGGCCGGAACCATGCTCACCGAAGCCAACCTGCTCCCCGACCTGGTGCACACCTCCACCCTGCAACGGGCCATCGAGACCGCCAACCTGCTGCTCGCCTCCTGCGACCGGCAGTGGATCCCGGTGCAACGAAGTTGGCGTCTCAACGAACGCCACTACGGCGACCTGACCGGTCTGGACAAAGCGGCAACCCGCGAACTGCACGGCGACGAACAACTTCAGGCCTGGCGTCGCGGGTACCGAACCCCGCCACCGCCGATCTCACCTGACAACCCGTACAACCCCACCGCCTCACCGGCCTACGCTCACCTACCGGCCGAGGTACTCCCCCTCACCGAATGCCTCGCCGACGTCGTCGACCGCCTGCTCCCCTACTGGGTGGACCGCATCATCCCCGACCTACAGGCTGGCAACCGGGTGCTGGTCACTGCGCACGGCAACTCGCTTCGGGCCCTCGTCAAACACCTTGATGGGATCAGCGACGACGACATCACCGAACTCAACATCCCGACCGGCATGCCGTTGTATTACGAACTCGACGAGCAGTTCCGGCCAGTCGACCATCGACATCCACTCGAACGGGCCTTAGATCCGAAAGCGGCCGCCCAAGCTGCGGCCGATGTGGCCAAACAGGCGGGCGGCCGCTGATCGGCCGTTAATCGTGGAGTGCGCTACGGCGCATCAAACCCGTATCCGGCCGAGCCATGCTCGGCCACGTCGAGGCCCTGGACTTCTTCTTCTTCGCTGACCCGAAGTCCGATCGTCGCTTTGATCGCACCGAAGACCACTGCGCTGGCCACGCCAACCCAGGCAACCACGATCAGCACCATGACCGCTTGCACGGCCAACTGGTCGAAACCGCCGCCGTAGAACAAGCCGGCGTTGTCCCGCAAGAGGAAGGCATCGTCGTAGCGAGCGAAGAGGCCCACCGCCAGCGTTCCCCAGATGCCACAGGCCCCATGAACCGAGATAGCCCCGACCGGGTCGTCAATCTTGATGGCGTCAAAGAACAGCACCGAGAGCACCACGATCAGGCCACCCACAAGACCAATGACTAGGGCAGCCCACGGTTCCACTGCGCCCACCGGAGCGGTGATTGACACCAAACCAGCCAGCGCGCCGTTGCCAGCCATCGCCACATCGGCTTTGCCGGTCTTGACCCAGATGAGACTGGTAGCCCCCACCGTTCCTGCTGCGGCTGCCAACAGCGTGTTTAGCGCCAGGAAAGGAACCAGGTTGTCGGCTGCCAGCTCCGAACCGGCGTTGAACCCGAACCAGCCGAACCACAAAATGAACACACCAATAACCGCGTATCCGATGTTGTGACCTGGGATCGCCCGTGGTTTGCCGTCGGCACCGTATTTGCCCAGGCGAGGTCCCAGCATCCACGCTCCGACCAGCGCCGCTACCGCACCGGTGAGATGCACCACGGTCGAACCTGCGAAGTCGGAGTACACCGCGTCACCGATCGAAAGCTGCGCGATGAGACCGCCACCCCACGTCCAGTGAACAACCACCGGGTAGATCAGGCCGGTCATCGCCGCCGAGAACACCAGATAGGCCGTGAACTTGGTGCGTTCAGCCATCGCCCCTGAAGCGATCGTGACCGCAGTGGCCGCGAACACCACCTGGAAGAAGAACGATGTCGCTGGCGAGAGACCCCCGGAGATGTCGTTGAGTACCGCAGGGTCCGAGGAGTTCTTGAAGAAGAAATCGCTGAGCCCACCCCACCATTTGCCATCGCTGCCGTAGGCGATGGTCCAGCCGACGATGAAGAACATCGGCACACCAATCGCCATGTCGGCCAGATTCTTCGCCATGATGTTTCCGAGGTTTTTGGCCCGGGTCAGCCCCGCCTCCACGAACGCAAAACCGGCCTGCATCAAAAAGACCAAAGCGCCAGCGATCACCAGCCAGAGGTTGTCCACCACGGCCTGCAACGCAACAGCCGGTTCCTCTGCTTGGGCTAGCGCCGGAGACGCCCACAACATCACGGGTAACGAGACCGTGCTGGCACGCACCACTTTCCTCAACATGACAGGTTCCTTTCGTCGGATGGAAAGAAACCTACGAACCGGTGTTTTCCGGATGGTTCGCGGTGTGTTACTCGTTGACGGCCAGTTCCTGAACGGAATCTGACGAGTCGGTGAGCATGTACCCCCGGCCCCGCACGGTCGAGACTCGCAGGTTGGTGGTGTCAAGACGGCGACGAACCCGAGAGATGTGCACGTCAAGGGCATTGCGATCGGGGGCCGAACCCGGCCAAGCGGCTTGGGTCAGATCCCGACGAGACACCACCGACTCGAAACGGGCGACCAAGACGGCAACCAACGCTGCCTCAACCGGTGAGAACGTCACCACCTGCCCCTGAAACCGCAACAGCCCTTCCGGCGTCAAAGCGGGGACTTGGCGGGCTCGCGCCCGACGAGCCAGAGTGTCCGCTCGCAGGCGTACGTCGGCCTGGTCGGCGGGCAGCCGGACCCAATCTTCAAGATCATCGAACGGCACCGGTGGGCTCACGTCACCATCAACCACCAGAAGCCGAGGAACTCCCTCGGCCCGCAACGAAGCCAACTGGTTTTCTGATGCCGGCCAACGAAGCACATGAACATCCATGCCCTGACCGTAGGACCCGAGGATTACCGCAGTGTTTCGCCTGTATGAAGCTGCAACACCTCGCTCGAGGGGCTTGCCGGCAACAACGTTGGAGCCTGATTGCGCGCCCCAATCCCCAAGCCGACTAGATTCGGCACCGCCATGAAAACGCGCCTCAAACCCCACCATCTTGTTCGGGTTCTGGGGGTGGGGATCGCACTCTTCACCTTCGGATCGTACGTTTTGCCCTTCATCACCGATTGGCACGACGAATCGACTGTCTCGCGAGAGGTCTTTCACAACATCCCACCGGCGGTGAAACTCGCCTTTTACACCGTGGTTCCCGTGATCCTCGTGTACGGAGCTTGGATGTTCTCGTACCGGGTAAAGAACTGGGAACGTGGCCGACCCGACAACCGGCGGACCACGCTACGCAACGTCAAACGTCGCAGCGCCGACTTCCGGGCTGGCGTCTACATGCAGACGCTGATGCGCGAACCGGGTGCCGGGATCATGCACTCCATGATCTACTTCGGGTTCTTGATCCTGCTTGGGGTCACTACCGTCCTCGAAATCAACCATCAGGTTCCCGAAGACATCAAGTTCCTTCACGGCGACGTCTACCGGGCCTACGCAGCCATTGGTGATGGGGCCGGGCTGATCTTTCTGATTGGCATTATCTGGGCCATCGTTCGACGGTACGGTCCGTGGAGCTGGCGCCCGTACCGCATCCGGATCAAGTCAAAACCCGAACACGCGGTGATCCTGGGTGTGTTCCTCGCGATCTCGGTGACCGGGTTCGCCGCGGAAGCGTTCCGCATCGCCGAACAAGGCAATCCCGAGTTCGAGAAGTGGAGCTTCGTGGGGTACCCGCTGGCCACCTTGGTGGACGGGGGAAGTTCCGTCGCCGGCTGGCACCAGTTCTGGTGGATTGCCCACGTCGTGAGCTTCATCGCTTTCCTGGTGATCCTGCCCACCACCATGCTTCGCCACATGTTGACCTCACCGCTGAACATGTATCTCAAGGATCGTGACCGGCCCAAGGGTGCGATGAAGCCGATGCCGGATCTGGTCAACGGTGCCACCGAACTCGAGACGTTCGGGGCCAGCGTCATCGAGGACTTCACGTGGAAGCAGCTGCTCGACACCGACGCCTGCACGATGTGTGGACGCTGCACCTCGGTGTGTCCGGCTCACGCCACCGGCAAGCCTCTCGACCCTCGGGAGATCGTGCTCAAGACCGGTGAGGTCATGGCCCGAACCGGTAGCCCCGCCGTTTCGCCACCAATCGGCGTCGACGACGAAATCACCGTGCCCGCCAACTGGATGTTCGATCGCATCTCTCAGGACGAAGTCTGGAGTTGCACGTCCTGTAAAGCCTGCGACGAAATCTGTCCGGTCAACATTGAGATCCTCGACAAGATCCTCGATATGCGGCGCTACCTCACCTTGATGGAAAGCGATTTCCCCTCCGAATTGGGCCAGGCGTTCCGGGCCATGGAGAACTCCGCGAACCCGTGGGCGATGAGCCAGAGCGAACGAGGCGACTGGGCCAAAGACCTCGACGGGATCAACGTCATCGACGGTGGAGACCCCTTCGAAGCGGAATACCTCTACTGGGTCGGCTGTGCCGGATCGTTCGACGACAAGAACAAGAAGGTGACCCGGGCCATGGCCAAGTTGATGCAGCGGGCCGGCGTCGAGTTCGCCATCCTTGGGCCTTCAGAGAACTGCACCGGCGACTCGGCCCGTCGTTCTGGCAACGAATACCTGTTCCAGATGCTGGCCAGCCAGAACGTCGAAACGCTCAACGCCATGGGGGTCAAGAAGATCGTCACCCAGTGCCCCCACTGCTTCAACACGCTGGCCAACGAGTACCCGCAGCTTGGAGGCCACTACGAGGTTGTCCACCACAGCCAGTTCCTTGAATGGCTGGTTGATCAGGGACGGCTCGACCTCAGCAATGCCGAACTTGACGAGCGGGTCGTCTACCACGACAGCTGCTATCTCGGTCGGCACAACGACGTCTACATGGCGCCCCGCAAGGTGCTCGGAAGCCTCGGTGGCATTCAGCTTGTCGAAGCCGAACGAAACGGCACCAAGGGAATGTGTTGTGGTGCCGGTGGTGCTCGCATGTGGATGGAAGAAACCGTCGGGGACAAAGTCAACGACGTTCGAGCCAAAGAGTTGATCGCAACCGGCGCTTCGCGGGTCGCAACCGCTTGTCCGTTCTGTTACATCATGATGGATGACGGTGTGAAGGCTGCGGGCAAAGAAGAAGACGAAGTTCGGGTTGCCGATATCGCCATGACCGTGCTGGAAGCAATTGAGGCCGGCGAGACCGGCAAGCAGTGACTGCCAGTCCCACCATTCTGGTCATCGACAACTACGACTCGTTCGTCTACATCCTGGTCCAGTACCTCGGTGAACTCGGGGCGACACCGGTGGTCTTCCGGCACGACGCCATCGACTGCGATGCCATTGCCGAAATGAACCCCGACGGGATCCTGATCTCGCCCGGTCCCGGGAACCCCGACGAGTCGGGCGTCAGCATGGACGTGTTGTCGGCCTTCGGCGGAACCATCCCGATCTTTGGGGTCTGCCTCGGAATGCAATGCATCGGTCAACACTTCGGTGGTTCCGTGGTCAGGGCCCCTCAGGTCATGCACGGCAAGACGTCCATGATCGAACACGTTGGGACCGGAGTGTTCCGCGACCTACCCAACCCGCTGGAGGCCACCCGGTACCATTCGCTGGTTGTCGACCGGGACTCGCTCCCTGACGAACTCGAGATCACCGCCGAAGGACCCGACGGTCTGATCATGGGGCTCCGACACCGCACCCTTGAGATCGAAGGAGTGCAGTTTCACCCCGAGTCGGTGCTGACCAACGCTGGCCATCTTCTGCTCACCAACTTTGTCGAACGCTGCCGTCACCTCTGACCAGTCGGCCAGCCAGCCAACAAGGCCAACAAAGCCAACAAGACCGGCGAAGTCAACGCAGGTGGTTAGGGCGCAACCGTGGTCGTGGTCGTGGTCGTGGTCGTGGTGGTAGTTGTCGTCGGCGCCGGCAGAGCCCGTCCAACGGTGATGGTGACCTCAGAGCCCAACGCCACTTCGGTACCCGCCACCGGGGTCTGACTCAACACCCGGTTCTCATCGGGCGACCCAAACGGAACGTCCTGGAGCACCGTTCGCACGATAAGCCCCTGCTCATCACGCAAGATGATGACCGCCGAATCGACATGCAGGGTTCTCACCGACTCCACGATGACAACCGGTAGACCGGTGGAGACCACGAGGCTGACCTGAGTCCCGGCTGGCACCAGAGTGCCTGCCGCCGGTTCGGTGCGGATCACCCGCCCGGCCTCAACTTCCTCGCTGGCTTCTTCGATCTGCGAGGCACTCACCGAGAATCCAAGATCTCGGAGCGTGTTGAGAGCCGAGATGATCTCGCTTCCTTCAAGATCACCGGGGATAGGCACCAACTCGGGACCACTCGAAACCGAGATTTCCACGGCTTCATCGGTGGCCAACGCCGCTCCCGATGCTGGCGACTGAGCCACTACCGTTCCCGCATCCTGCGGGCTCGAAACGCTGACCTCGGTCACCTGATAGCCAAGCCCTTGCAGGATCGCCACCGCGCTGTCGCGGGTTTCGCCGATCACGTTCGGCACGGTGTCGGCCGTACCCGAACTGACGGTCAGCTTGACCACGGTTTCCGGATCGACTCGTTGACCCGACGGTGGATCCTGAGCGAAGACCTGATTGACCGGAACTGTGTTGTTGGCGGCGAACTCGACGTCAAACAAAAGGTTCGCTTCCAACAGGACGCTGCGCGCCTCCTCCACATCCATCCCGAGCAGGTCTGGAGTGTCCACCAACGACTCCCCGGAGTCAGGTGACGGATCTCCGTCGCCACCGCCGAGCGCGTTCACGAAGGCGGCAAACAAGAACCCAAGGATGACAACCAAGACCGCGAGCGCGCCGAGGAGCGAAACCGTCCTCCAAGTGCTGCTTTCGGCCTCGGGTTCTTCGTAGTAGTAGCCCCCTCCCGGAAGCACCGGTCCTCCACCGAAACCAGCGGGCCCCAGCGGAGGCACCCCCGCACCGGCTCCACCACCGATTCCGGGCTGCATAGCAGTTGGTTGCCCGGCCGCGGTCGCTCCCGCCGCCGGCTGCGCCCCGGTCGCCCCGGTTGCCGCAGCCGCACCCGCCGCACCCGCGCCAGGAAGCTGGTGCGCTCCGGCAAGGTACCGACGAAGGTCGTTGCGTAGGTCATCGGCAGACGGGTACCGGTTGACCGGGTTCTTGGCCAGCAACTTCATGGTGATGGCTTCAAGGGATTGAGCGACGTTCACCCCACGCTCACGAAGCCCCAGCGGACGTTCCTGCACGTGCTTGTAGGCCACCGCTACCGGCGTGTCAGCTTGGAACGGAGGCACCCCGGCCAGCATCTCGTAGAGCGCCACCCCCAGCGAGTACAGGTCAGAACGCCCGTCTAACGCCTTGGCCTGAGCTTGTTCGGGCGAGAAGTAGGTTGCCGTACCCATCACCGAACCGTGTTGCGTCAGATCCGGGTCGCCGGTTGACGCGGCGGCGGTGGCAATACCGAAATCGGCGACCTTCACCGAGCCACTATCGGAGACGAGGATGTTGCCGAGTTTGATGTCGCGATGTACGAGCCCTGCGCTGTGCGCCACCGACAGTGCCGCGGCCACGTCAGCTGCGATTTCGGCCGCCCGATCAGGATGCAAGGGGCCGGTGCTACGCAGGACATCTGACATCGACCGTCCCGAGACGTGCTCCATCACGATGTAGTAGGTGCCCCGCTCCTGACCCCAGTCGTAGATCCCCACGATGTTGGGGTGGTTGAGGTTCGCCGCGGCCTGCGCCTCCCGGCGGAATCGCTCCACAAAGTTCGAGTCGTTGGCGAACTCGGGGAACATGACCTTGAGCGCGACTTCTCGACCCAGGAGTTCGTCGCGGGCCAGATAGACGTCGGCCATGCCACCACGGGCGATGTGACGGAGAATTTCGTACCTGCCGTTAAAGACGGTTGGCCCTTGTTCGGACATAGAGGCGGAGTCTAACGGGCCACCGATGTGGCGTGGTTGCACCAGAAGAAACTGGACCGAATTGCGTACCGAACTGGGTTCATGGTGCGAACACCGCTTCGATCACTGCTCTCGCGATTGGGGCGGCTACTCGGCCACCGGTTTGCTCGCTGGCCCCCTCCTGAGCTTCGACAATGACGGCAAAGGCCAGAGACGGTTCTTCCCCCGGCCGACCCGCGTACCCGACGATCCAGGCGTGGGAATTCGCAGGACTAGTCCCTAACTGGGCGGTTCCGGTTTTGCCCCCGACCACTAATCCCGGAGTCTGAAGGTTGCGGGCGGTGCCTTGGTCAACCACGACACGCATGGCATCGCGCAGGATCGCCGCGGTCGACGACTGGATCGCCACCCTCGTCACCTTTGGCTCCACCGTGTCATACAGCGACCCGTCGGCAGCTCGCAGTTCTTTCACGACGTGAGGTTCCATGACTCGACCATCGTTGGCGATGGCCCCGGCCACCATCGCCATCTGTAGCGGTGTCGCTGCTACATCATTTTGCCCGATCGACATTTGGGCTAGGGCGGCGGAGTTTTCATAGATCGGCACCGAACCGTTGGGCAACGTGACCGCCGGGTCCTGGGCCCGGTAGAACGCCACATCGGCGAGTTCTCTGCCGAATTCGGTCGGGAACCGGGAGGTCGCTGCCGCCGGAAGGTCAATGCCTGGCCCCCGGTTGAATCCGAACGCCTCGGCCGCCGCCACCATTCCCGTCGGGCCTACCCATTCGGCCCCCATCTCGGCGAACGCCGTGTTGCACGAAACCCGGAGGATCTCGACCAAATCACCGCCGCAGGTGCTTCCACCAAAGTTCTTCAAGGTGGCACCGGACGGCAGCGGGGTGTACCCCGACGAGTCCGGAAACTGTGGACTCGCTGGCGAGATAATCCCCGATTCGATCCCCGCCGCCGCGGTGACCAGCTTGAATGTCGAACCGGGGAAGAACACTTCGCGGTAGCTCTTGGCCAGCAGTGGCTGATTCTCATCGGCCAGCAACGCTTCATAAGCACCGGTTGCTGCTGACCCGTTGGGGTCGGCCAGCAGGTTCGGGTCGAAGCTCGGAGAGGTCCATAAGGCCAGGATCTCTCCGCTGCGCGGGTCGAGCGCGACCACCGACCCCTTACGATCTCCGAGTTCGGTGGCGGCAACACGCTGCACCCGGTCAAGGATCGTGAGATGCAGGCTGGCCGTCGTGTCCCGTTCCACAAAAAGGTCACCGAGCGAAAGGAACCGCTGATCGATCAGATCGCCGGCGAGTTCATCGTTGTAGGAACGTTCCAGACCCGTCGCGGCAACGTTCACCGACTGGTATCCGGCGATGTGGGCGTACCGTTCACCTTCCGGATATTCCCGACGGAAATCCACCGAACCGTCGTAGGGAACGGAATGGGCGACTAGCACCCCGTCCGCAGTCACGATCGAACCTCGGGTTCTCCCAAATTCACTGATTAACCCTCGAGAGTTGTTGGCGTTCTCGATCAACGATTCGGCATCGAAGAACTGCACCCGGTTGAGCTGCACGAACAACACCAGATACAAGCCAAGGAGCACTACCCCGAGCTGACGAATACGGCGGTTCATTCGGGTTCTCCGTGCCGTCGAGTCGCCGTCCGCTGCTCATGGGACAACCGAACCAACAGACCGAGCAGCACATAGTTGGTAACCAGCGACGATCCGCCGTAGCTGACGAATGGCAGGGTGATCCCGGTCAGGGGCACTACCCGGAGCACTCCCCCGATAATCACGAACGCCTGAACCCCGATCAGCGTGGTGAGTCCCAACGCGAAAAGCTTTTCGAACACGCGGTCGCTTCCCAACGCGATCCGCAGACCCGACCCAACCAACAACACGAAGATGCTCAGGATCGCCACCGATCCGGCCAAGCCGAGCTCTTCACCGACGGCAGCGAAGATGAAGTCGGTGGAGGCATAGGGGATGCGCCCCGGAGAGCCCTGCCCGAGTCCAACTCCGGTAAGGCCACCGTCAGCAAGCGCAAACGAGGCTTCCACGATCTGAAATCCACGGCCCTTCGGGTCGGCAAACGGGTCAAGCCAGATATCGACCCGCTGCTGGACGTGACTGAAAAGACTCCATGCCATCAGCGCACCACCGACAAACAGCACCCCACCGGTGGCCAGCACCTCCCAGCGCTCGGTCGCGACCCAGAGCACCACCACAAACAAGGCAAAGAACAGCAGCGACGAACCGAGGTCTCGTTCGAGCACCATCACGCCCAACGAACCGACCCACGCCAGCCCGATCGGGGCGAGGTCTCTGAGCTCCAGTCGGTTTCGCATGACTTCGCGTGAATCAACGAGGTAGGCGGCAAAGAATGCGGCCAATGCCAACTTGGCGAACTCACCCGGCTGGAAACTGACCGGCCCCAGACGAGCCCAGATTCTGGCGCCGTTGATCTCGGCCCCCACCCCCGGCACCAACGGAATGACGAGAAGCCCAAACCCGGCCAAGCCAAGCAGATAGCGGTATTGAACGATCACCCGCACCCGAGGCAGCAACGTCAACGTGGCGACATACCCGGCGACCCCCACCGCGGTCCACGTCGACTGAAGCGCGGCGAGTCCCCCGTCGAGACGGGTGATCACCACGTAACCGATGCCGTTGAGCAGCAAGGCCAACGGCAGCAGGACCGGATCGGCGGCCGGAGCAAACCGGCGAGTGACGAGGTGCGCGACTGCGCCTAAACCCACCATCCAGAACAGGAACGGGCCCAAGTTGGTGGGGATCGCTTCGGTGGTACCGAAACTGGCCAGACCGTAAGCGACGACCACCACCAGAAGCACCATGACCAGCAGGCCCGCTTCAACTCGACGAGGTCGGGTAGCGAGAATCGGGTTAGGAGCGTGAGGGTCAGCGGAGGTCACGGGAGTCGTTGCTCAGTTGTCGGTCTCGCTGATCAGGCGGGTTGTCAGATACTCGAGGTAAACCCGGGCTTCATCCAGCGAGCCAAAATCCGGCCCACTTCGAACGTTCTGACGGTCAGCGGGGAGCAGTTCGGTGATGTCAATATCGGACATCACTTCGATCGTCGGGTTGAACCAGAGAAACCCATCGGGAGGGCCTTGCAGAACCACCACCGTGCCGGTGTCGTCGACCACCACCGAATATCCACCCCGGCCAATCATCGCCACGGCGACCAGTAACCCGGAGAGCACCAGCACGACCGCTACCGCGAACGCAGCCACCCGCCAGGTGACCACCCCCGGCCCGCGGAGAGATCCATCCGGGCTGGTGTCGTTACCAGAATCGACCGATGCCACCGGTTCTGGTCGGGGCGGAGCGGCCATCGGGCGAGGCACCGACCGAGTCACAACACCGAGCCGGGCGTTGACCACCGGATCGTCGGGTGCAACCGTGTCGTCGGGAAGAACCGTGTCGTCGGAAAGAACCGTGTCGTCGGGTGAGTCGGCAACATCGACCACCACCACGGTCACGTTGTCACGCCCTCCGGCTTCACACGCGGCCAAAACCAGCGCGTCGGCGGCCGCTTGAGGTGACGGGTTGGTGCTCAAGATTTCGTCGATCGTCGCATCGGTGAGTTCTCCGTGCAGTCCGTCACTACAGATCAGGAACCGGTCACCGTTACGTGGGACCAGTTCCCAAACGTCGAGCTGCACCCGGCGATCGATCCCGAGCGCCTGGGTGAGAATGTTGCGCTGGGGGTGAACGGCGGCCTCGTCAGCGCTGATTCGACCTTCACGAACCAACGCCTCAACCAGGCTGTGGTCGCGGGTCAACCGCTGAAGCCCCCGGCGATCCCGCAGGTACAGGCGGGAGTCGCCAACGTTGGCCACGGCCAGCCGATCGGGACCATCAGTGCTGAGCGCCATCAGGAGACAAACGGTGGTTCCCATCCCTCGGACATCAGGATGTTTGGTGGCGTAGTCGATCACATAGTCGTTGGCGTCTCGAACCATCACCACCACATCATCAAGCGAGGTGGGTTTGGCGGCTTCAGCCATCGAGTCAACCGTGAGCTGTGATGCGATTTCGCCACCGAGATGCCCACCCATACCGTCGGCCACCACGAACCGGCCATCCTCGGCCAGCAAGGCGTCCTGGTTGGCCGTGCGAACCCGACCCGTGTCTGACGACGCACCGTGCTGAAACGTCGTCACCGCAGCTCCAACGTGTGTTCACCAACCTGTACCCGGTCGCCGGGACGTACCAGCTGAGCCTGAGTCAGTGGGTGCCCGTTGAGCAACGTGCCGTTGGTTGAACCAAGGTCTTCAAGCCAGCAGTTCTCGTCCTGGACCACCAGCCGGGCATGAAACTTGGACACCATCGGATCGGCAATGGGTAGCCCACAACTGTCGGCCCGGCCGACCACCAATTCAGTACCGACCACCACGTTCGGTCCTGAACTCCCATCGGGGCCGGTTACGGTCACTTCCCGCACCGCCACCGAAACACCCCCCGCTTGCGCCGAGACCGGCGGCGCCTGCGCCGATGGAGCTGCGGTCGCGCGCTGGTTGCGATCTGGTCGAGCCGTCGACGGTGACGTACTGGCGACCTTCGCGGTTCGGCCTTCGGCCCGCAACTCAACCGCCACCGCCCGAATGACGCGAAAGAACGTCAGATAGATCAACGCCAACAGGCAGAGCCGAAGGAGAAGCAGCAGCGGATCAGACACGACGCAATCCTAGTGGTCGTCGCTGACCTCGGCCTGACGCCAAGCGACTACTAACCGGCCCGAAACTCAAAGCGCGACGTTGCCCCGAGCGAAACCACGTCACCGTCGGCCAGCCGACGCTGAGTGATCAGTTCGCCATTGACCGACGTTCCGTTGGTGGAGGCCATGTCGATCAGGAGGTAACCGTTGCCGTCAGGACGAATCTCTGCGTGTTCGCGGCTGACGTTGGTGTCGTCGAAGCTCACGGTGCAGGTGGCGAGACGTCCGAGAGTCAAGCGGTAGGCGCCGAGAACCACCTGCTGCCCGTCGGAAAGGTGCAGCACGCCGGTTGCCCCGTCGCCTTCTTTCATACGGGCCGTCACGTTGATCTGGCCGGACCGCATTCCCGGCGACGAAGTGATCGTGACCTGAACCGGCCCCATGAACCGCCAACCTTCTTCACGGGCGTGTTCTCGGGCGGCATCGCAAAGCTCCCGAATGAGCGAGTCACGAATTTCGGCAAAGCGAGCATGGTCATCTTCGGCCAGCGCGACATCGAATTCGTTGGCCACCACCGGTTGGCCCTTGACCCCAACCGAACGCGAATCGCCCATCTCTCGAACGATCCGATGCCCAATTTCGACCGGGCGAACCCCTCCACCGAAGAGACGCCCGACAGCGCCGTTCACGAGTTGCTCAAGTCGACGCTCAAAGGATCGGAGTACCACCCGAACAGGTTACCCCTGCGCCAATTGCCCTCACATGCGATACGATCCGTTTCGCACTTAGTCAAGTGCGCCACGCGCGAGTGGCGGAATTGGCAGACGCGCAGGCTTCAGGTGCCTGTGCCCGTAAGGGTGTGAGGGTTCAAGTCCCTCCTCGCGCACTAGTGAAATGGCTGAAGAACCTCGACCCAGCCGGGTCGAGGTTCGATGCTTTTGGGCCGTGACAAATCTGTCAAGCCACTATCGTCGGCGCCCATGGGTACGTCACTTACCGACCCGGTCTGGTACGCCTGCTACGGATCAAACTGTTCGCTGGCGCGTTTCTCGGCCTATCTGGTCGGCGGTTCGGCACCTGGCACCACCTATGTACACCCGGGGGCTCGCGACCCGTCACCGCCTCAAGATGCCGGGCCCGTGGTCTTTGCCTCGCAAATCTGCTTCACCGGACATGCCGAAAGTTGGGGCGGGGCTCCGGCATTTCTCGAGCACCGGCCAGCCGAACGAGGGGCCTGGGGGAAGCGGTATCTGATCGGCGCTGGCCAGTTCGCCGACATCTTCGATCAGGAGAACCGCAGGGCGCCGGGAACCAGCGAGCTTCCCGATCTGGCCAGCCTCCACCCGGGTGCGCTGGTTGATCAAGGGGCTGGTCCCTACGGCACTCTGGTCGTGCTTGACCCGGTGGAAGGGGTGCCCTGTCTTTCGTTTACTTCACCGACTCCCCCAGAGCAGCAAACGCCAGCCGCACCGAGCGCGTCCTACCTGCGCACAATCGCCCAAGGTCTGTACGAAACTCATCGAGTGAGCCTTCAGGAACTGGTTGACCATCTCCTACGGGCTCCCGGTGTTACCCCCGCGTGGGACCAGGAATCGATCCGTGCGCTCCTCGGTGCAGTCGCCAACTGACACCGCTGACCTACGAGCCGAACAGGGCCATCCATTGCTCCTTGGATGATGGGCGAAACACCATGTTTCGGTCGCGGGTGGCGCCCATTGTGGCTGAAGGTTCCGGCGAGTAGCGATGGCCGGGGTACAACACCGTGTCGTCGCTAACCCGGGCGAGGCGGGTGGTGAGGCTTTCGTACATCTGTTCCGGGTCAGAACCGGGAAGATCGGTTCTTCCGCAGCCGTCAAGAAACAACGTGTCACCGGCAACCAGCCGGCAATCCACCAGAAAACATTGGCTTCCTGGGGTGTGCCCGGGGGTGTGGATCAGTTCGATGTCGACCGCACCGACCGACACTCGGTCACCGCTTCGATGCTGCACCAGCGACCGGTCGGTGACCCCGGTGGTTTTCCGCACGTAATCGGCTTCTTCGGCCTGAATGTGAATCGGCACGTCAACTCGTTCGAGCAACGCCGCGATCCCTTCCAGCTCAAAACCCATCATCGAGCCACCTACGTGATCCGGGTGATAGTGGGTGGCCAGCACCCCAGTGCAGCGCATCCCGTCCGCCTCCAACTGGTCGATCAGGCCGTTGACGTCATAGGCCGGGTCGACCAGCACCGCTTCGCCGGTAGCCCGATCACCGATGGCGTACACAAAGTTGACCATCTGTTGAGCGATCTGGTCGGTGGTGGCGAAATCGCGGCCCGAGAGCAGCTGCCGAAAATAGAAGCGATCGTTGTCCTGGCCTGAAGTCATGCCGTCACTGTAGGTCCCGGAGCGGCGGCGCTACGCGCCAAACTGCGTTCGCGTTCGGTTCGGAAGAACGCTCGGAGTCCGGCCTGAAAGGCCGATAGGTACTGGTCGTATGCTCGACGCAGCGCCCCAGCTGGCCATTCTGCGGGCATCAGTTCTGGTGGCAGCAGCGGATCGGTGAGGACTTGGCGAAGGGCTGAGACGGCCAGTTCGAAACCGTTGACAAGGTCGCGGTGTTCGGTGAACCCGGCACCCATCTCATCAAGTTCAGCCATGACCTGCCGGCTCCGGGTTGCCCAACCGTCAAGATCGACCAGTTCGTGAAGCAATGCTCGCGGATCGCCGTCGGGTTCACCGAAGAACAGGTCGCTGCGAGCGTCGACCACCGCCCGAATGTCGGGAAGACGGTCCGGATCAAGGTTCGCCGGCCGCAGCCAGATACCGTCCCGGCGTTCCCAGAGGCCAAGCCGAGAGCAATGCTGACGCATCTCGGAGCGTTCGCCAGCGGCGCGAGCCCCGGAAGGAACAACCCGGATCTCCCATCGCTGATCCCAGCGTTGGCGATAAGGGGCCAACACCGATTCCTGATGCCGGTGACGTTCCAACATCGGGCCACGAAGCTCATAGCTGCCATCGGGGTTTCGCTGCAGTTCGCCCCGCTGAACCATGCGGGACAGCGCGGTTCGGGTCGTGCCTGGTCGGATACCGAACTGTTCGGCAAACGCCACGAGCAACCGGCCAGGAAGCCGAGGCGGGCGCGAACCAAGCAACACCGAAGCCACGATGCTTCGTGGCGAGAGCGCGTTCACCGGGCGAGGGTCCGAAAGAACGACCAGTAGCTCCGGTGGGTGAAGTGTTCGTTGATGTAGCCGTCTTCTTCCAACGCCCGGTGCAGGGTCTTGAGCTGGCTCATCGGGATGCCGGAGTCAACATGGTGAGCGAGGTGGAACCCGACCCCTTGGCTGAGAAAGACGTGTCGTGCCCAGAACCCTTGATGCAGGTTGTGGGTGGTGAGGCGGCGATCGTCGGAGCGGGTCATCCCACCGTGCTCGGCCAGCGCCCGCAAGCGGTTGAAAACTCGGAAGTAGGTGGCCCACGGAAGCAACCAGAGCCACAGGTACATCCAAGGCTGGCCGCAGATCCAAAACACTCCGAACACAAAAACTTGGCCGCTGAGGTAGCTGACCGCTCGCCGTCGCCGTCCTCGTTTCGTCAGACCCACGAACGCCGGTCGAAGGTTCTTGTAGGCCGAGATTCCAAAGGCGTCACGCAGCAACTTCCTTCGTAGCGACGCTTTCGGGATCGGGTACTGGGCGTAGAGCAGGAAGTCAGGTTCGCGTTCACCGAACTCGTCCCGGTGGTGTTGTGAATGGACGATCCGGTACGCCGACCCACCGTCTCCGAACGCCAGCCACCCGATGAGTTTCTCGCCGATCAGATCGTTGAACCTCCGGTTGCTAAACAACAACCGATGCGCCGCTTCATGGTGCAGGGTCAGCACCCGTTGGAACCAGGTGCCCATCGCCACGAATCCCAGCCCCCACATCGCCAGATGCAGCAAGCCGTTCCACTGAGCCGAGACGACTACGAGCCCCACCAGCAGGAACGGAAGCGACAACGTCACCACGATGTGTCCGGCGTTGATCAGGTTGGGGATGCGGCGCAGTTCGTTGCGGAATTCGGGACGAGGCCGACCGTCGGCTCGCAACCGCTCCGATCCGGTGAACACCGGGATCGCGGTCGGGTCTGGTGCCAGTCCACCGGTGAACCGGGTGACCAGCTCGTCGTGGGAAAGGTCGCTGGTCAGGCGTGCGGTCATGGCCAAACCCTACCTCGGCCATTACATATTGAACAACACTTGACGCTAGAGACGTAATACTGGGGTCTGGTTCGGGTCGCGTTCTGAAACGTCGCTGACCGCCGATGCGCCACAAGCAAGACCACGGCCCCGTATCCTCGGAGGCCGTGACCACCTTCGATCCCTCCGCCACCATCGGATACCTCGGCCCTCAGGGAACCTTCACCGAACAGGCCCTGTGCGGTGAACCCGACCTCGCCGCGGCCGACCTGCGCCCCTACGGCAGCATCGTCGAAGTACTCCGGGCGGCCGAACGCGGTGACGTCGACTATGGCTTCGCCGCCATTGAGAACATGATCGAAGGATCGGTCAATGCCACCCTCGACACCCTCGCGTTCGAATCCGACCAGTTGCTGATCCAGCGCGAGGTCGTCATCAACATCAACCTCAACTTGTTGACGCTCCCCGGGGTTTCCGCCGAGGAGATCACCCGAGTGCGTTCGCATCCGGTGGCCTACGCCCAGTGCCGTCGCTTCCTCGCCGATTCCTTGGGGCACGCCACCATCGAAGCCACCAATTCGACCGCCGATGCCGCCCGCGAGTTGGCAAGCTCCGGCCGCCGGGACACCGCAGCGATCGCCCCGGCTCGATCCGCCGAGGTTTACGGGCTCGATGTGCTGGTAGCCGACATTGAGGACCATCCCGACAACCAGACCCGGTTCGTTCTGGTAGGCCGGGACCGCATCACCGCTCCGTCGGGGCACGACAAGACCTCAATCCTCATCCATCAACGAAGCGATGCCCCCGGTTCGCTGGTTGGGATCCTTCAGGAATTCGCAGCCCGTTCGATCAACCTGACCCGTCTCGAAAGCCGCCCAAGTCGCCAGGGCCTCGGCCATTACTGCTTTCTGATCGACTGCGAAGGCCACCTCAGCGACGAAGTGGTCGCCGACGCGCTCCGCAACATTCACATGAAGCAGGGTCTCGTGAAGTTCCTTGGTTCGTACCCGTCGGCGTACGGGACCAACGAGGTTCAGACCGCTAACCGAGACGGCGTTCGCGACGCCTCCGACTGGCTCGACGAACTCCGCAGCCGGATCGGCTAACGCCAACCGCCGTAGCTAGGCCGTCCCTGCCAGGGGCGACCAGCAAAGCGCCACCGCATCGGCGGCTCCGGGGTGGTCGCGGTCTGAGGCTTGGGCCACAGCAGAGCGACCGCCGACATGATCGCCGCCAGTTCTTCGTCGCTGGGATGCGGGTGAACGTCAAACATCAAACCCAGCCCTACAGCGGCACGTTTCCGTGCTTGCGTTCGGGAATACGTTCCCGTTTCGATTCCAACAGCCGGAAGCCAGCCACGACCTTGCGGCGGGTTTCGGCCGGGTCGATCACGTCGTCGACGTAGCCCCGTTCGGCGGCCAGATACGGGTTAGCGAGTCGCTGGGTGTAGTCCTCGACCAGCTCGGCCCGGCGCTTGGCCGGGTCGGCCGCATCGGCGAGCTCACGACGATGGATGATCTCCACCGCGCCCTGCGGACCCATCACCGCCAACTCTGCGGTCGGCCACGCGTAGGACAGGTCACAACCCACACCCTTGGAGTCCATCACCACGTACGCCCCACCGTAGGCCTTGCGGGTGATGACCTGAATCCTGGGAACCGTCGCTTCGCAGTAGGCGTAAAGCAGCTTCGCCCCGTGACGAATGATCCCGCCGTATTCCTGGTCAACGCCGGGCAGAAAACCAGGAACATCAACAAAGGTCAGGAGCGGAATGTTGAAGGCATCACAGGTCCGAACGAACCGGGCGGCTTTTTCGGACGATTCGATGTCGAGCACACCGGCCAACATCATCGGCTGGTTGCCAACCACACCGATCGGGCGTCCATCGACCCGGGCAAACCCGCACACAATGCTGCGACCCCACGCTGCGTGGTACTCGAAGAAGTCCCCGTCATCGACGACTTCAGAAATGACCTGCTTCATGTCGTAGGGGACGTTGGGGCTTTCCGGAAGCAAGGTGGTCAGCGCCGGGCACAAGCGTTCAGGATCGTCACCGATCTCTCGCCGTGGCGGCTGTTCGAGGTTGTTGGCCGGAAGGAACGCCAGAAGGTCTTTGACCTGATCCAACACTTCTTCTTCGCTGTTGGCCACGAAAGTCGCCACCCCGGATTTGGTGCTGTGCGAACCCGCGCCACCCAATTCTTCCAACGTGACTTCCTCACCGGTCACCGTTTTCACCACATCCGGACCGGTGATGAACATGTGCGACTTCTCGCGCACCATGAAGATGAAGTCGGTCATGGCCGGGCTGTACACCGCGCCGCCCGCGCACGGGCCAAGGATCACCGAGATCTGCGGGATAACGCCCGAGGCTTGAACGTTGCGGTAGAAGATCCCGCCGTACCCGTCGAGGCTGACCACGCCTTCTTGGATTCGGGCACCGGCTCCGTCGTTGAGTCCCACCATCGGCGCACCAGTCGCCAACGCCAGATCCATCACCTTGTGGAGCTTCTCGGCAAACACCTCACCCAGCGCGCCACCCATCACCGTGAAGTCCTGCGAAAAGACAAACACCTTGCGGCCGTCAACCGTGCCCCAACCGGTGATCACCCCGTCGGTGTAAGGGCGTTCTTCCAACCCGGCCTCATGGGCCCGGTGCCGAGCCAGCATGTCGAGTTCATGAAACGAACCCGGGTCCAGCAGGTAATCGATCCGCTCCCGGGCAAGCATTTTGCCTTTGTCGTGCTGGCGTTGAACCGACCGCTCCGAACCCGCGTTGATTGCGGCCTGCTTTCGTTCCTGAAGGTCGTCGACTTTGGCTTGCATAGATGAATCGGCCACGGAGCAAATCTAGCCCGGTGGCCCGGCAGCCACCGTGTCGAATAGCAGATCCAGGTCAGTTCGTACCGGCCAGGCCTGCACGTGCCAGGTTGCGGTCGACGCCGCGAAGGTCGGAAGTTGCTGGCCTGGAGCCGTCCGTACCGCAATGTCAAAACCGTCCAGCGAGCCCCGTTCGGCAACCAGTTCATCAAGGATTCGCTGGTAATCATCGGCATCGACGTCGATGGGGAACAGTCCTTCGTATCCCGCCGCTCGACGCACCGGACGCGGGGCCGATCCGCGGGCCGCGAACCAAAATGGCGGTCGGGGGTGTTGAACTGGGCGGGGGGCCAACGTCACCTCATCGACGGTAAAGAACTTGCCCCGATGGCTGACCATCTCGCCACTCAGCAGCTCTGCGAGCACCGCTGCGCCTTCGCTAAGTAACTCGCCGCGTTCGATCGGATCGACCCGTTCATCGAACCGGGAGAGTTCACCGCCGCTGTCCACCCCCAGCCCCAAGCCCAACGTCAACCGACCTTCGCTGAGCAAATCAACGCTGAGCACTTCTCGAGCCAGTTTGATGAGGCGACGTCGAACCAAAGGGGTCACCATCGGACCTAACCGGATGCGTGTCGTCGCCCTCGCCATCACCGCCAGACAGACCCACGGGTCAGCGATTTCGTTCGCGTCGGGGCGAAGCACATGGTCCCAGAGAAAGACTCCATCCCAACCGGTAGTTTCCGCGAGCACCGCGAGTTCCTCCAGCCGAATGGGGTCAGCCAAACGGCCGAACGGCGCAACGTAGAGGGCGTGATGCATGCCCAACGCTAGCTAGGGTCGCATCTATGAGCGAGCTGCAACGAGTTTGCGTCTTCTGTGCCTCGTCGGCCGGAAACAGCCCAGCGATCACCGAAAGCACCATTCGAATTGGCCGGTTGTTGGCCGACCGAGGGATCGGTCTGGTCTACGGAGGTGGTGCGGTGGGCCTGATGGGATTGGTCGCCGACACTGTGATGGAAGCCGGTGGGACCGTCACCGGCGTCATCCCCAAAGGACTGTTCTCCCGCGAGGTTGGCCATACCGGTCTCACCAGCCTCGAAGAGGTTTCGACGATGCACGAACGCAAGGCTCGTATGTACGAACTTGCCGACGCGTTCATTGCGCTCCCTGGTGGCTTCGGCACCTTGGAGGAACTCGCCGAGACGCTGACCTGGAATCAGATTGGGTTGCTGAGCAAACCCATCGGTGTGCTCGACGTCGACGGCTTCTGGCAGCCGCTGCTTTCCCTACTCGACCAGATGGTGGATCGTGGAGTGCTTCGGGCCAAGAACCGTCCGCTCCTGCTTGACGATCCAGACCCGGAACGGCTTTTGGATCGCCTAGCCGACGCTCGACGAGGTGCCGAATGGAGCGGAGGGGCACTCAGCTAAACCCACCACCTACCATGGTGGGCATCGGGTCGACCCATAACCCCCGGGCCGCGGTTTCATAACAGTGAAGGCACGGCCAACACCAACGTCATCGAACACGCGGGGATGACTCTGGCGCTGGTGGAAGCCGGAGGGGCCATCGTTCGACTCTCCGACGAACTCGAAACTCTGGAAAGCACCGACCTTGGCGGAACGTTCTCCGGATCATTTTCCGCCCACCCCAAAGCTGACCCCCACCGCGGCACCAGCAGCCGGTCAGTCTGCGAGCAACACGCGAAACGCCGCTCGCAGCTCGTCAACAAAAAGCTCCGGCTGTTCCCACGCCGCAAAATGCCCACCCCGATCACATTCACTCCAGTAGCGAATGTGGGTGTAGCGCTGTTCGGCCCAGCGTCGTGAGCAGCGAATGATCTCCTTGGGGAAGATCGAACAACCGGTCGGGATCGTGACGGTACCCGACCCGAAATCAGCAAAGCTCTCCCAGTAAAGACGCCCCGAACTGGCCGCCGAAGCACTGAACCAGTAGATCGAGATGTTGTCGAGGATCTGGTCGCGGGTCAGCGCGCTCTCGGGGTGACCGTCGTTGTCGGTCCACGCCCACATCTTTTCGCCGATCCAGGCGGCCTGCCCGGCCGGTGAGTCAACCAGCCCGTAACCCAGCGTTTGCGGTCGGGTCGATTGCTGCTTGGAGTAACCCGAGTCGACCTTGTCGTAATGCTCGAACGACGCCAGCGCCTGCATCTCCTGTTCAGTGGGGTTCTCCAACGACTCCGGGGTCGGTCCCGCGATCGGCATGTTGGTGTGAATCGCTCGACAGTTGCCGAGGTTCTGGACACCGATCGTGGTTGTCACCGCACCACCCCAGTCGCCGCCTTGGGCCACGTAGCTGTCGTAGCCGAGCCGCACCATCAAGGTGTTCCACGCTCGAGCGATCCAATCCAAACCGCAACCACTCTGTTGCGGCTTGCTACTCCATCCGTAACCCGGAAGCGATGGGATCACCAAATGAAAAGCATCGCCGCCATCGGCTCCGAACTTGGTCGGATTGGTCAACGGTTCAATGACCGCCATGAACTCAGCAAACGACCCCGGCCAGCCGTGGGTGAGAATCAGCGGGGTCGCGTCCTGATGAGGGGAACGCACGTGCAGAAAATGAATGTCCACCCCGTCAATTTCGGTAAGGAATTGGTCGTAGTGATTGACCGACGCTTCGAACCGTCGCCAGTCGTACGTTGAACCCCAGGTGTCACAGAGTTCCTGCGTGTAAGCCAGCGGAATGCCCTGGCTCCAGTCATCGACCGGTTCGGCTTCGGCCCATCGAGTAGCGGCGAGTCGGGCTCGGAGATCGGCAAGATCCTGATCACGAACCGAAAGGGTGAAGGGGCGGATGGCGTCGCTCATGGCACCCATACTCACCCCCGGCCGCCTGCTTGGCAAGATTGCCGGATCACCGGCAGCATCGGGTGGGGTGGCATGGCTAGCGGTCAAGGGCCAGAATCGGATCATGAACCGTCCCGCAACCTTTCGCCCTACCTCTGACATCTGCGATGACCACGACGACGACGTACTGATCCTCGACGTTGCCTTGCGGTCACTGGGTGGCCGACCGCGACTGGCAGGCCGGGCCGTAACCATCGAAGTCTTTGAGGACAACTCGTTGGTGAAAGCAGCCGTGTCCGAGCCCGGCACCGGTCAGGTGTTGGTGGTCGACGGTGGCGGTTCGCTGCGACGGTCGCTGGTCGGCGGCAACGTAGCGGCCGAAGCCGCGGCCAATGGGTGGGAAGGGTTCGTGGTGTACGGCGCCGTGCGCGACTGCGACGAGTTGGCCGAAACCGACCTGGCCGTGTTCGCCCTAGGGACCGTCCCTCGCAAAACCGAGAAGCTCGGTGCGGGGATTCGCGGCCAAGCAGTGTCGTTCGCCGGAGTCACCATCCACCCCGGCGATCAGGTGTTTGCCGACCGTGACGGCGTGGTGATCCTCCCGGCCTGACCCGCCTACCCGGCGGTGCCGGCGTGACGGTCAGGGGCTGGCCGCAACTGGCCATCCTCGACCGCTTCGTCAATCATCTGTTCGGCCGCGACCCAAACCGTGGACAGCCCGTTGGCGATGGCTCCGTTCACGGCCTTGACCCGATCGGCGGTCACACCGTGGTTCTGCCAGCTCCCACCACCCAACGCCACGTTCAGCAGGAGCGGCTGCAACCGGTCGCAGGCGTACGCGAACCGGCCTTCAGGGGTGCTGCGTTGTTCGTATTCATCCCAGAGCGCCCGAAACTCTTTGGCCTGCGCTTCCGGGAGCAACCCAAAGATCCGCGCCGCGGCGGCTTCTTCCTGAGCTTCGGCTTCTGCTCGTAAGGCGTCGTCGTAGATGAACGCGTCACCCGCGTCGATCTCAACCACATCGTGAACCAACAGAATTTTGATCACCTGGTTGATGTCGATGGGCTCGTCGGCCATTGGCGCCATCGCCATCGCCACCATGGCCAGATGCCAAGAGTGTTCGGCCGAGTTCTCGCGCCGAGACCCGTCCGCCAACTGGCTTTGCCGCAGCACGTTTTTGAGCTGATCAAGTTCGTAGATGAACCTCAATCGTTCGGCGAGTTCCGAACTTTGGTTCTCGGCGATGGTGAGGGCTCGGTCACGGTTCATGCGGAAAGTCCTTCCAGAGTTGGTGGGTTCGTTGGCGTTGACGGTCGGCACCGATCTCGCCGCATCGGTCGTCAAAGCCAGGCTGAGGTCCCCGCCATTGGAGTTCGTCGACCCGCCGACTCACCGGAGCGTCTCGATCGACGGTCGCGATCCGGCGGAACAACAACGCCGCGTCTCGTTGTTCACGCAAGGTGGTCGCCAGCCCAACACCACCCCGCACCGTGATGTCCCAATCGTCGTAGTCAGCGGGGATCATTTCGATGTGTCCGTATCGGGCCAACACCGTCGCCGCTGACTTCGCTCCCCACCCGGCCAGGCCAGGAAACCCGTCAGCGCTGTCGCCCACCAACCCGAGATAATCGGGGATAGACGCGGGAGCGACTCCGAACTTTTCCACCACCCCGGCGTGGTCGTAGGTGATCTCTCGTCGCCGGTCGAATTGCACGACCCGCCCGTCGGCCGTGACACATTGGGCCAGATCTTTGTCGGCGGTGCAGATCTGCACCGAAGCGACCCGGTCGTCGTTGGCTGCCATCGCCGCGGCGGCTGCCAACGCATCGTCGGCTTCAAAGATCACCTGCGGCCAGACCACAAACCCGGCCAGGGTCAGCAGTTCTTCGAGTTCAGTGAACTGGGCTCGAAGGTTGGGTTCGATGTCTTGACCGTCTTTGTAGTCCGGCCAGAGGTCGTTGCGAAACGATTCAACAACGTGATCGGTGGCGACGCCGAGATGGGTTGCGCCGTCAGCGATGAGGTCCAGCAGCGTGTTCAACACGCCTCGTTGCGCTCCGAGCCGCGGGTCCCGGTTGAACTTTGCGTAGTGAAACCGAAACAGCTCGTAGGTGCCGTCGATCAGATGAACCTGCACGTCGTGGAGCCTGTCACAACTTCGTACGGCAAGATGCATGCAGTGACGAGTTCTCTTCCGCCAACCGACCTACCTGTCGAAGCCGTTTTCGGCGAACTCCGGGCCGCGCTCGCCGCGGCAGGCCAGGCCGTGTTGACCGCCGAGCCGGGGGCTGGCAAGACGACGCTGGTTCCGCTGCGGTTGCTCAACGAGCCGTGGTTGGCGGGCCGGAGGATCGTGATGCTCGAACCTCGCCGGATGGCGGCTCGGGCCGCGGCTCGGCGTATGGCCCACCTGCTTGGTGAACAGCCGGGGCAGACCGTCGGTTGGATTACCCGCGATGATCGAGCAGTCAGCGATTCGACCCGGATTCTGGTGGTGACCGAAGGGGTACTAACCGCCTGGCTGGTTGACGATCCGGCGCTGTCCAACGTCGGAATGGTCATATTTGACGAGTTCCACGAACGTTCCCTGCCCGGCGATACCGGCCTAGCGCTGTTTCTGCTTGGCCGCCTCCGAAATGATCATGACACCCGACTGCTGGTGATGTCAGCGACGATCAACGCCGACGCGATTGCCGCTCATCTTGGGGGCGCTCCGGTGGTTACCAGCCCGGGACGTACCTTTCCGGTGGAGGTTCGCTGGCGGCCTCGCAAACCGCGCGCTCCGCTGGTGCCTTCGGTGGTTGGCGCCGTTCGCGAAGCTCTCAAAGGCGGTCAGGATGTTCTGGTCTTTCTGCCTGGAGTGGGCGAAATCCGGCAGGTCGAACGGGCGCTGACCGCCGAACTTGGCCCGGATGGTCCGACGATTCTGCCTCTGCACGGTTCATTGCCCGCGGCCGAACAGGATGCGGCACTGCTGGCCCGGACCCATCGCCGGATCGTGCTGGCCACCAACATCGCCGAGACGTCGCTAACGGTGGAAGGGATCGGCGCGGTGGTCGACTCGGGGCTCGAGCGGGTGGCCCGCTATGACCCGTCGGTCGGCATGAACCGTCTGCGCACCGTGGCCTGTAGCCGAGCCTCGGCCGAGCAACGAGCGGGACGGGCTGGGCGGTTAGGACCAGGGATTGCCCTTCGGCTCTGGTCGAAAGCCGACCATGCCAGCCGCCCGCCTGAACCAACCCCAGCCATCGTGGACGAAGACCTCAGTTCGCTGGCCCTTGATTTGGCCCGCCGGGGCCTAACCGACCCGGGCGCGCTTCCGTTCCTGACTGCACCTTCGGCCCGGTCCTGGGAACGTGCACTGGCGCTGCTTCAAGAACTCGGAGCGATCGACGAACACCACCAGATCGCGGAACGGGGTCGAGTAATGGCCGCGCTTCCAGTGCATCCCCGCTTGGCCCGGATGGTCGTTGAGCCAAGCGGTGGTTGGTTGGCCTGTGTGCTAGCTGCCGTGCTTGACGATCGTGACTTGCTTCGTGGGCGACCCGCTGAACTCCCGGTCGATCTCGCCGAACGGGTCCGGCTGGTGGTTGACCCTGATGCGGATCATCCGGCCGCTGACGGCCGAGCGATCCGCCAAGTCCGTGACCGAGCCCGACAGTTGGCAGCCCGAGCGGGAATTGCGATCGGTTTGTCCCCGGCTGATGCTCCCCTTGAAAGGATCGGTGCCGCGCTCGCGCCTGGCTTCGTTGACCGGATTGCTCGTTCGGTACCCACCGTCCGGGGCGGTTTCGTTACCGCTGACGGTCGGGCCTTGACCGTTTCGACCAAAGAGCAGTTAGCGGAGGCGGCGGGGATCGTGGCGATCGACATCGATCCACGAAGCAAGCGAGGTGCGGTGCATCGGGCCGCCCGACTGGAAGCCCGACTGGATCATCTGGTCTACGCCACCCCCGATCTTGATGCCACCGTGGCCATGATTATTGAGCGGTGGGGAGTGACCCCCAGTGTGGGGGGACGCCACGAAGGCCTCGGCACCCGAAATGTGCTGCTGGCTATCGGGGCTGGGGCCTACCTGGAGGTGGTCGGGCCCGACCCTGACCAGCCGCGACCGGACCGGGGGCGCCCGTTCGGTGTCGACACGGTGACCGAACCCCGGTTGGTCACGTGGGCCGCGGCCGTGACCGATCTCGATCTCTGGTTGCGTTGGTGCGAGGCTCGTCGACTCGACGCCGGTAGCGCCACCTCCATGAGTCGGCTTCGCCCTGACGGGTCACGCCTGACTTGGCGGCTTGCGTTCCCACCCGACAACCGTGACGGGGTGGTCCCGTTCCTCATCGAATGGCAAGGTGACAGCCCGGCCACGACCGCGGCTTCCGGTCTGGAACTTCTCGACTTCTCTCTCAGCCACCGCGACTCGTCGGTGGGGTCACGACTCGCAGAGTACGCCCTCCCCAAACGGGTCGAACCAGGCCCCTGCGGCCTGCGGGCAACGCTGCTCACCCCCGCCGGGGTGGTCGAGTTGAGCAGCGACTATTCCTGAACGAGTTCGATCAGCGTCCCCAACGAGCCTTTGGGGTGAATAAAGGCAACGGTCGTGCCACGAGAACCAGGCCTCGGGGCTTGATCGATCGGGGTCGCACCGGCCGCCACCATCTGAGCCAGCGCTTCCGCGCAGTCGTCAACCCGGTATCCCACGTGGTGGAGTCCTTCGCCGCGCTTTTCGAGGAACACCGCGATCGGCGAGTCGGGTCGAGTTGCCGACGTCAGTTGGATGTAGCTGTCGGCGACCTTGATCAGCGCCTCTTCGACTCCATCGGAATCGACGATCTCGCGATGATGGACCTCGGCGTTGAAGGCCTGCCGGTAGTAGCCGATAGCCGCCTCAAGGTCCCGGACGGCGATGGCGATGTGGTCGATTTCGGTGAGCAGCACAGTTGCTGAGCGTAGGTTGTCTGGCCCGATGGTGCCACCGTGGCTGACCAAAACCAGACCGTTGGTGACACCGTCACCAGATCCGACTTGTCATCATCTCGTAAACTTTGTAATGTAAATGAAACATTGCGCTTGAGATGCGTAGACGGACCAACGGCCCCCCACAAAGGGGCAGGAGCGTCACCAAGGGCCTGCAAATACAACCAACCGCCCCGTAGATGCAGGTTTAAGGTGGCGCTTCTGCCTGTAGGGGCAACTAGGAATCAGATCCGCCGTCAAGCACCCGCCGCCCGGAAAGCGCCCGGGCCAGCGTCAACTCGTCGGCGTATTCGAGATCTCCCCCGACTGGCAATCCGCTGGCGATTCGAGTGATCCGCAAACCCATCGGCTTCAGGTACTTCACCAAAAGTGCTGCTGTCGCCTCCCCCTCTAGGTTCGGGTTGGTGGCGACGATGATCTCCTCGATGTCTTCTTCGGCCACTCGGGTCAGCAATTCTTTCACCCGCAGCTGCTCCACGCCGACACCATCGATCGGGCTAAACGCTCCCTGAAGCACGTGGTAACGGCCCCGAAACTCATGGGTACGTTCGATGGCCACAATGTCTTGGCTGTCCTCAACCACACAGACCATTCGATCGTCCCGGCGCGGATCACGGCAGATGGAACATTGTTCATCGCCTTCGCTCAGGTTGAAGCACCGCTCACAAAACGACACCCGCTCCTTGGCTTCGGTGATGGCCTGACTCAACCGCTGAGCCTCCTCAGCTGGCGCCTTCAACAGATAAAAGGCCACCCGCTGAGCCGATTTCGGACCAATGCCCGGGAGTCGACCGAGTTGATCGATGAGTTCTTGAACAGCCGAGGAGTAGCTCATTGCGGTTCGGTGAAGCCCAACCCATCGGTCGGTGCACCCAACCCAAGATCCAAACCGCCGAACGCGCCTGCTTGACGGGAGCGAAGCTGATCGGCCGCGTCGCGCAACGCAGCCAGGACCAGATCCTCTAACAGTGACGGATCATCCGGATCTACGGCGGCCGCCGAAATCGAGACCGACTCAAAGGCAAAGTGCCCGTTAACCACAATCGAAACGGCTCCACCGCCCGCGGTTCCGGTAACGGTCTCGGCCCCCGCCGACTGGAGGTCCTTCATCATCTGCTGTGCCGATGCCAGCAGGCCTCCCAGATCCATGTTGCCGAGCGGATTGACCGCTTCGGCCAACGGTTCATCTTCGGGAACGATCTCGCTCATTGTTCCTTCTCTGTCGGTTCTCCGGATTGCACTTCGGCCCCAGGGAACAAATCGGCGATGTGTTCCAACACCTGATCGGCATGATCCGGTGCATCGACCAGATCACTGAGGTCTACGTCCTCATTGACCGGCTCATTGACCGGCTCATTGACCGGCTCATTGACCGGCTCGCTGACCGAATGTGTCCCCTGCTGATCGTCGATCAAGGCGTGCCAAACTCGAACGAGATCGTCCTCCGTGCGTTCCTTGGCGTCGTCCCCGAGCAGGTCCTTGGCTCGGGCAATCACCACGCTGGCTTCCATCCCAAGATGTTCGGTCGCGAACGCAACCACGTCACTAGGGGTCGCGGGCCGCAGATCCCGCGGATCAACCGCGGCCGGTTTCTGGGCGCGAGCTGTGCTGCTGCCCGGCACCGGAGGAGGTGGACCATCGGCCGCCGGTGAGGCAACTGGGGCTGGGGCCGGATCGGAACCACGGCTTTGCGCCAACCGTCGACGAGCCGCCGCCGCTGGCGATCCCCCTCCGGTCTGCAGTGGCTCTGGCTGGGTGGTCATCGCCCATGGTTCCTGCGGTTGCTGCGAGTCCTGCGGTTCGGAGGCGAGCTGTTGGGTCTGGGGTGCTGATGGTTCTGGACTAGCCCGAACCGTCGGAGCCAACGCAGGAACGGCCCCACCCGCCAGCTGGCGCTCCAAGGCTTCGATTCTCATGGTCAACCCATCGAGGCCCTGCTCGCTTTCCGGCCGACAGATCCGGACCAGCGCCACCTCAAGATCGACCCGCGGATCAGGGGCTTGACGAAGCGACACCAACGCCACGCCGAGGGTTTCCATGGCCCGAGTCATCGCCGCCGGGCTCACCTCAGCCGCGAAGCGTTCCGCCCGTTCTCGCTGCGCCGCCGACAATCGCGGTGACGGTGCTCCCATCGCCACCAGGAACGCATCGCGAAGACCCACCAGCGCGGTTTCGCCGATCGTCCTCGGGTCTCGTCCCCGCGACATCGCCTCGCCGACCGCCGAAAGCGCTCCGGCGACGTTGCGTTCAGCGATGGCCTGCAAGAGCACCTCGGTGGAGTCATCAACAGCCACCACCCCGCCCGCGGCCACTACCCGATCCAGCGCCGAAAGCGTGTCTCGAACCGAACCCCCTCCGGCCGCCACCACGTACTCAACCGCATCGTCATCAACGTCAAGCCCTGCGTCGGCGACCACCCACCGAACATGCTCCGCCATCTCATCAGCGGGCAGCAACGAAAGCTCGAACACCTGACAGCGACTGCGAATCGTCTCCACGACCTTGTGCGGTTCAGTGGTGGCCAACACCCACGTCACATGGGCCGGCGGTTCCTCCAACGTTTTGAGAAGTGCGTTCTCGGCCTGACTGGTGAGCATGTGCACCTCGTCAAGGATGTACACCTTCGCCCGACCCGGTGTTCCGAGGTTGACCTTGCTGAGCAGGTCGCGCATGTCTTCGACTTTGTTGTTGCTCGCCGCGTCGAGTTCGTGGAGATCAAACGAACGACCGTGCTCGATCGAGACACAACTTTCACAGGCGCCACAAGGTTCTCCGTCGGCGCCCAGCGCTTCACAGTTCAGGGCTTTCGCCAGCACCCGAGCCGACGTGGTCTTGCCCGTTCCCCGAGGGCCATGCAGCAGATACGCGTGGCCCACCTCACCTTTGACCACGGCGTTCTGTAGGGCCGCGACAACGTGACGTTGACCGCGAATCTCAGAAAACGTCTGCGGTCGGTATCGGCGGTAAAGCGACTGATAGGCCATGACAAAACCGACTCTAGCCCGGGGCGCGGCGACGCCCGTTCCCAGGAGTGGTGGCCAGGCGATCTGCGGCACACAAGTAGCTCCGCTGAGAGCTGCTGCCTTCCGGCCCTGACCCGATTCACGGGTACCCGTTGCACAGGACCCGACCACCACACCTCGAAACGGGCGTCGACAGAATTACGCTACCCTGAACCGCCGACAGCCGCACTGCGGTTGTCCTCAGGAGGGTTGCCAGAGCGGCCGAATGGGCACGCTTGGAAAGCGTGTGAGGTGCAAGCCTCCGTGGGTTCAAATCCCACACCCTCCGCCAAGACGGCTAGACCGGTGGGGCCATGCGCCCCACCGTCTCCGTCAACCCCCACCGCTGGATCGTCTTCGGGGCGCTCTGCGCCGTCTACACAACGTTTGGAATTGCGGTGGCAGCCATGTCGCCGATGCTCCCGTTGGTACGCGACGAACTCGGTGTCAGCCGAGGTCAGATGGGGTTGGCGCTTGGCGCCTGGGCGCTCATCTACATCGTGACCGCACCGTTAGCCGGACGGTTCATCGACCGGTTTGACCTCGGCTGGTCGGTGGCTCTCGGAGGCATGTCGGTCACCGGTTCATTGCTCCTTCGGGCCAACGCGCAAGGAGTCGGGAGTCTGTGGTTCGCCGTGGCGTTCTTCGGTGTCTTTGGACCGCTGATCTCGGCCTCGTCACCAGCCCTGTTAGCCCGTTGGTTCCCCGACGAAACCGAACGCCGCCGCGGCGTCGGCTTCTCGGCTATTGCTCCGGCCTTGGGGGGAACCCTGATCGTCGCCATTACCAACCCGGTGCTTCTAGAGTGGTTCGACACCTGGCGGGACGTGCTTCGGTTCGAAGCCACGCTGGCTGCGGCTGCCACCGTGGGATGGATCGCGGTCTGGAACACCGTGACCCGACCCACGCCACCATCCCGAGAAGACGCCAAGCACGAGCACAACACCATCGGTCATCTGGTTGGCTCGGCTCAGGTTCGCCTGGTGCTCGCTATGGCGTTCACCGTGTTTTTCATCAACCACGCCCTCAGCCCATGGATGCCCACCGTGCTCGAAGAACTGGGGGCGATGACGCCCACAACCGCCAGCGGATGGGTTGCGGCTGCCGGCCTCGTGGGCATCCCCATCACCGCGTTCCTTCCCCGAGTAGGGCAGGGGCAACGACTGTTCCCACTGATGGGAGCAGTGCTTGCCACCTCCGGGATCGCGTTGATCCTCGTGGCGCTCACCCCGGGGATCGCGATGGGACTGTCGACCGTTCTCAGTTCGGTGCGGGCCGCGCTTATCCCGATCGCCATCCTGACCCTGTTAGCGGCCGATCGGGTGACCCCCGCCAACGCCGGAGTAGCCACCGGGCTCTGGTTCTCGGTCGCCGAAATCGGTGGTGTCACCGGTCCGCTCGCCGTGGGTGTCATTGCCGATACCGCAGCCGGATACCGAGGGGCGCTGGCTGCGGTAGTGCTGGTCTGCGGACTTGGGGTGGTGCTGGCACTGATCGGTTTTCGCCTGCACCAAACGCTCGACCCCGTCCACGAAGACTTTCGATAAGCCGCCTCCCGATACGGTAAAGCCATGGCTCTGACCACCACTGCCCGAAATGCCATCCTGACGTGGTCCTTGGTTGTCGCCGCCATCGTCGCCGATCAAGTGACCAAATGGTGGGCCCTCAGGGAGCTCAAGGGCGGGAAGGTGATCGAACTGGTGCCCAGCCTCGAGTTCGACCTCACCTACAACAGCGGCTTCTCGTTCGGAACCGGAGGCCAATTCGGTCGCTGGATCGGTGCGTTCGTGACCATGATTGCCGTCATCGTCGCCATCGCTATCGTTCGGTCCCCTCGCCTGTCCCGAGCCCGCGTACTCGCCGTCATTCTCGGCGGAGCCCTCGGCAACCTGCTGGACCGCCTGTTTCGAGCCGACGACGGTTTCCTGTCCGGAAAAGTGGTCGACTTCATCGATGTCACCTGGTACGCAGTGTTCAACGTGGCTGACATGTTCGTGGTCTGCGGGAGCATCCTGCTCGTCTACATTGAGTGGCGAGCGGCCGAACGCCTAACCCCCGAGGTGCTTGATTGACCGTGTCGGTGACACCAGCAAACAACATCGTTGGAGCGTTCATCCACGACGTTCAGATTGCCGACTGCACCGACAGTGACCTTGCCGTCATCAAGCAGGCGTTCGTCGACCACGGAGTGGTGTTCCTGCGAGATCAGCAGCTCACCCCCGAACAACACATCGCATTTGCTCAACGCTGGTCCGAAATCAACGTCAACCGGTTCTTCACCCCGGTCGCCACCAACCCGGTCATTGCTGAAGTTCGCAAAGAACCCCACCAGACCAAAAACATTGGGGAGGCCTGGCACACCGACCACAGTTACGACCAGGTACCGGCGATGGGTTCCATGCTCTACGCCCGGGAAGTGCCGCCGGTCGGTGGTGACACGTTGTTTGCCTGCCAGTACGCCGCCTACGAAGCGCTCAGTCCAGGAATGCAGCAGACGCTGGCGGGGCTTCGGGCCCTGCATTCGAGCCGCCACGTGTTCGGTGCTGACGCCGCGATCGGAAACGACGGTCCGAAATACGAAAACGCCGAACTTGCCATGCAGGACGCGATCCATCCGGTGGTGATACGCAACCCTCGTTCGGGCCGGCCCGCGCTCTACGTCAACTCCGATTTCACTGTGCGATTCGACGGTTGGTCCGTAGCCGAATCGCGTCCGCTGTTAGAGCAGCTCTACGCCCACTGTGGTCGAGCCGAGTTCGTGTACCGGTTCAGTTGGGAGGTGGGGTCAATGGCGATCTGGGACAATCAGGCCGTGATGCACCTCGCGGTCAACGACTACCACGGCTACCGCCGGTTGATGCACCGGATCACGCTCGAAGGGGTCCCGTTCGAGCCTTTCGTCGCCGGCACCTGACCGGCACCGCTACAGTCGCCCCGTGACCGCATCGCTTTCCGACCACGACCTTATGGGACTCGCGTTGGACGAGGCCCGGGCGGCTACCTCTCACGGCGACGTTCCGGTGGGCGCCTTGGTGGTCATGGACGGTCAAGTCATCGCTCGACGCCACAACGAACGCGAACTCACCAGCGATCCAACCGCCCACGCCGAACTGTTGGCGATTCGCGACGCGGCCGCCGTCACCGGTTCGTGGCGCTTAGAAGGAGCGCAGGTGGTTGTCACCCTCGAACCTTGCGTGATGTGTGCCGGTGCGCTCCAGCAGGCCCGGGTCGCGCGCGTGGTTTTCGGAGCAGCCGACATGAAAGCCGGTGGCTGCGGGTCGCTGTACCACCTCGGAACCGATCCCCGGCTCAATCACGAGTTCGCCACCACCCACAACGTGCGTGCTGTCGAATGCGCCGAACTACTTCAAGCGTTCTTCGCCGAACGACGCTAAAGCGCATTGGCCGAACCGGCAGGTAGGGCAACCTGAACCTTCCCCGCTAACCTCGTCGGCGGAAGGTTGCCAGAGCGGACGAATGGGGCGGCCTCGAAAGCCGTTGTGGCCTCCGGGTCACCATGGGTTCAAATCCCATACCTTCCGCCATACGTTCGGTTACCGAACAGAATCAAGAGAGGGCCCGAGTCAAATGACTCGGGCCCTCTGTTGGTGTGGCAGTCACCGGTGCTCGCTTGCTTGCGAGCGGCGCCCCATCACAGTCCCTTTGGGAGAGCCGGGGTCTTGATGTCCGACTAAGCACCAAGACCCCGGCCGGGGAATGGACCCACCCTCTGGTGAGAAGGAACCCGCCGTCGAGCTGGTCCGTTAGTAAGGCTTCTGCCTTGCTAATAGCAAGTGACCCTACCGAGTTCACTCAAGTGAGGCAAGCGATTTCTTCCCTCCGCTCACCCATCGACATATTTGGTGCGTGATAGACCGACCAAGTGTCGAACCATCGCTTTCACGGTTGGCAGATCGTCGCTTCCGTCTTTGTTCTGCTCACAACCTTCAGTGGTTTGGGGTTCTACGGGCTCGCCATCTACCTCGATGCCCTCACCGATGAACGCTCGTTTTCCACCACCAGTGTTTCGCTGGCCACCTCACTGTTCTTTGTTGTCGGTGGGATCACCGCCCGCCTGATCGCACCGCTCATCGAACGCCGCGATATCCGTTGGGTGATCGGATCCGGCGGTGTGATTAGCGGCGTGTCACTGTTCCTGCTCGGGTCGGTCGAAACCGAGTTCGAGTTGTATTGCGTGTACACGCTTTTCGCCATCGGTTGCTCACTGTCAGGTTTCGTCCCTGGCACCACACTGATCACCCGCTGGTTTCATTCCCGTCGGGCCATGGCGTTATCGATCGCCACCACCGGGTTGTCGGTGGGCGGACTCACCTTGACCAACTTCTCGTCGCACCTCATCGACCGTCAAGGACTTGACGATGCGGCACCCACACTTGGCCTGCTGTATTTCGCGCTGGTGCTGGTCGCCCTTCCTTGGATGTGGCCGAGTCCCGAAAGTCGAGGGAAGGCCCCCGATGGTGGCGAGACGACAACGACAACCACCAACACCGAACTCGACAGCGTCGACTACCACACCGCGGTCCACAGCCGGTTCTTTGTGGTCACCGTCTGCGGCTACCTGTTGGCGATGGCGGCTCAGGTCGGCGGGATCGCACAGCTGGCCAACCTCGGAACCGAACGACTCGACCGGGCCAGCGGCGCGCTCGCCGTCTCCGCGTTGGCTGCGGCCAGCGTTGTGGGACGACTCCTCGGTGGAATGGTCGTCGATCGCCTTTCCATCATGCGCTTCACCATCGGGCTCGCAGCCTTGCAAGGGGTGGCGTTGACACTGATCGGGTTCGCCGAAAGTTCATCCGCGCTGGTGCTCGCCGCGTTCGTGTTCGGGTTGACCATCGGGAACCTGCTGATGCTGCAACCGCTGATCGTTTCCGCCGCGTTCGGTGTTGCCCATTACCCACGAATCTTTGCGTTTGAACAGTTGCTGGTCACCGCCGGGGTCGCTGGTGGGCCGTTGCTACTCGGTTTCTTGCATGACCAGTCGAGTTACCGGACCAGCTACCTAGTTGCCGCCGCACTTTCCGCTTCCGGTGCGGTGATTCTCAGCCAGTGCGGAACGATGCGCCCCAGCCCGGCGGTGTTGGCCGTTTCCTCACCCCGGACCGGCAATCACCGGTAGGCAAACAATGCCGGGGTGCCCCCGGTATGGACGAACACGTCATGATCGGTCGGGTCGTACCGCCCGTTGCTCACCCGTTCAATCAAGCCGGCCATCGCTTTACCGGTGTACACCGGATCGAGAAGCAATCCCTCTTCCCGAGCGCAAAGGCTGACCGCCTCATGCATCGCGACGGTTGGCATGCCGTACGCCTCTCCCACGAACCGGTCGTCAACAACAACGTCCTGGTCGGGAACCGACCGGTCGACCCCGATGTAGTCAAAGACGCCGGCTACCAAACCAGCCACCACCGGACCGAGGTATTCCGCGGGTGCACCCGCGCTTACGCCGAGCACCGGCACCTCTCGTCGCCGCAGCGCAATGCCAGCCAGCAACCCGGCCTGCGTTCCGCCGCTACTGGTGGCATGGATGATCTCGCGCGGTTCGAAACCGGCGTCGTCGGCCTGCCGAAGCAACTCCACCGCCGCGGTCCGGTACCCCAACGACCCGACCACCGACGATCCGCCCATCGGGATCAGGTACGGGCGACGGCCTTGCTCCCTCAAAACCTCGGCTCGGGCCTCCATCGCCGCGTCCATGTCCGTACCGTTTTCGCAATCGATCACGGTGGCCCCCAGCAATCCATCGAGCTGCCGGTTTCCCCCCGACCGGTAATCATCAGGCCAGTCGGGGAACCGATGCTCGAGCAGGAGTTCGCACTCCATGCCGATCTTCGCGGCGGCGGCCGCGGTCTGACGGCAGTGGTTGCTTTGCGTGGCTCCGACGGTGAGCACCACATCGGCGTGTTGTTGGCGAGCATCAGCCAGCAGATACTCCAACTTGCGGGCCTTGTTGCCGCCGAACGCGAGGCCGCTGGCATCATCGCGTTTGACCCAGATACGAGGTCCGCCGAGTGCCGTGCTCAACCGTGGAAGCGGCTCAAGTGGGGTTGGTAGATGAGCGAGCGGTAGATGCGGGATGGACCGGGCCGTGCTCACGGCAGCTCAGGGTCTGGGTTCATTTCAAGGTGAAGCTGCTCGCCGGTGTACGGGTGAGCACGGGCCACATCTTCGTTGAGCGACGCTCCAATACCGGGTTCCGATGACGGGATCACGTACCCATCCTCCCACTGGATCGGGGTACTGAGCAGTTCGGCGTAGAAGCCACTGAAATCTTGGATCGACTCCAGAATCAAAAAGTTCGGTATGCAGGTGGCCAACTGAATGTTCACCAGCGCCTCGATCGGGCCGCAGTACAGGTGAGGGGCGATCTGGGCGTAGTAGGCCTCAGCGATCGCCGCCACCTTCTTCGTTTCCAAAAGCCCACCGCTTCGTCCCAGTGCCGGTTGCAGAATGGCCGCCGCACCCGCCTCAAGCACCCGATGGAATTCGTACTTGGTGGTCAGGCGCTCGCCGGTCGCCACCGGGATCGACGTTCCCCGAGCCACTTTGGCCATCTCGTGGACGTTCTCCGGCGGGGTCGGCTCCTCAAACCACAACGGATCGTAAGGCTCCAGCCGTCGAGCTAACCGAAGCGCCCCCGCCGCGGTGAACTGGCCGTGCGTGCCGAACAACAGATCGGCGCTGGTCCCCACCGCTTCCCGCATCAACCGCACGAACCGTTCGGAACGGTCAAGCGCTTCAAGGGTCGGCATCCGACCGTCGTAGACGGTGTAGGGACCGGCGGGATCGAACTTTACGGCGGTGAAACCACGGGCCGCTTCCTCGGCGGCTCGTTCCGCAGCAAGATCGGCGTCGTAGTACACCCGACCTTCGTTGAACGCGTCAGGACCATCGCTGGCTTTCGGATACAGGTAGGTGTAGCTACGAAGCCGTTCGTGAACTTGCCCGCCGAGGAGTTCGTAGACCGGTTTGCCGTGGGCTTTGCCAACAATGTCCCAGCAGGCTGCTTCTATCCCTGACAGCACCGAGCCGAGCGACACGTCGGGCCGAAGGGTGTACCCCGACCCGTACACCCGGCGCCAGAGGCGCTCAATGTGGTGGGGGTCCTGGTCGACCACGAACCGCTGACAGACGTCTTCGATCATGGCCGCTACCACGGTCGGACCAAACGTCGCGGTGTAGACCTCGCCGTACCCAACGATGCCATCGTCGCTGACCAGTTTGACGAAGATGAAGTACCGGCCGCCGAAATGCGGCGGTGGATTTCCCACAACGAACGTTTCGAACTCGGCGATCTTCATCGTTGCTAGCTACTCCTCACCTGAAGCTGGCGAATCGAACACGATGACGTTTCGACGGGCCGTTCCGGCTTTGACCTCGGCGATCGCCTCGTTGATCTGCTCCAAAGGGAAGGTTTGGCTGACCAACTCGTCGAGTTGCAGTTGGCCTTGCTGATAGAGCGCGACCAGGTGGGGAATATCTACCGAGACCCGACCCGAACCCATCTTGGAACCCAGCATCCTTTGGTTGCGTGACGCCATCGTGGTGGAGTCAACGTCGACCGTGACACCGTTGGCGGTCATGCCGACGATGACCGCCGCACCACCGGCCGCGAGATACCCAAACGAAGACTCGATCGCCGGTTTCGCCCCGACCGTGACGAACACATAGTCCGCTCCTCGGCCGTTCGTCAGCGCCCGCACCTGCTCCACCGCATCGACCGCGGTGGGGTCGACTGCGCTGGTCGCCCCGAACTGCAAGGCGCCCTGGCGTTTGTCGGGATCAATGTCGAGCGCGATCACCGAAGCCGCCCCCGCCAGCGCTGCGCCCTGCAACGCGTTGATCCCTACCCCGCCACAACCGACCACGACCACATGGCTGCCCGGTGGAACCGACGCCGTGTTGAGTACCGCTCCAACCCCGGTGATCACGCCACAACCCAGCAACGCGGCCGACGGCCACGGGATCGTCGACGGGATCGCCACCACCTGTGAACCATCAACTACCGCCTGCTCGGCGAAAGCTCCCGTAGCCAGACCGTGCCCGAGCACTTCGCCCCCGGAACCAACCAGCGGATCCCGTTGGTCAAGCGGAAAGGTTCCACAGCAGGCGACGTGAAGTTCCTGCTGACAGAAATGGCAGGCACCGCACGACCGGATCAGCGAGACGGCGACATGATCACCAACCGCGACGTGCGTGACACCATCGCCGACGGCAGCCACCACCCCCGCCGCTTCATGCCCGTACACGGTCGGAAGTTCACCGCCCCACGCCCCGTCGATGTACATGATGTCGGAATGACAGATAGCGCAGGCTTTCACGTCAATCAGTACCTCACCGGCACTCGGGCCGATGACCGTGATGTCTTCTATCTGAAGCGGCGCCCCAAATGCCCGCGCCACGGCTGCTCGAACCATTCCCGGACGCTAGTTCCTCTCCAACCTTGCCGCGGCATTTGTCCGGCCACCGTGGCCTCCTTCGCGTTTGGTCGGTAGCCTCCCCGTATGGCTGTCACACTTCCACCTCTTCCGTACGCCGACGATGCGCTGGATCCGCACATCACGGCCCACACCATCAGCTTCCATTACGGCAAGCACCACGCGGCGTACGTCAACAACTTGAACAACTTGGTGGCCGACACCGAGCTGGACAATGCCTCGCTCGAGGAGATCATCGCCGCCGCTGAACCCGGCGGTCTCTACAACAACGCCGCTCAGGTGTGGAACCACACGTTCTACTGGAACTCGATGTCACCCAACGGTGGCGGAGCTCCCAGCGGCGAACTGGCGGCGGCCATCGACGCCAGCTTCGGTTCCTACGAGGCGTTCCGTGAGAAGTTCACCGCTGATGCGGTCGGCAACTTCGGTTCGGGTTGGACCTGGTTGGTCAAGGACGGCGCTGGTGTTGCCATCGTCAAGACCGACGATGCCGACACGCCGATCAAGCACGGCCAGACGCCGCTGCTCACGATCGACGTTTGGGAACACGCCTACTATCTGGATTACCAGAACGCCCGCCCTGCCTATGTGGCTGCGTTCTTGGACAACCTGGTGAACTGGGAGTTCGCCAGCCAGAACTTCTCGGCCTAACCCACTCTTCATCTCGCCGCCCCGCAGGAGGCCGACGATGCACAACCTCACGCCTCAGTCCGCTGACTGGATTGACCGCGCCCCCGTGAAATACCGAGCGACTCGGGAGTTCACCGCGACTCCCGAGGAGATCTGGGCCGCGCTGTGCGACCATGAACAGTGGCCCGAATGGTTTGGCCCCCTCAGCGAGGTGGAGAACACCAGCCCTGACCAGACCGGTGTTGGCTCAACCCGGCGGGTCATCGGTGCCGGCGGTCGATTGGTGATCGATGAACGTTTCGTGATCTGGGACGAACCCCGTTCGTGGGGGTTCACCGTGACCCAAGCCTCCGGGCCGGTCGCCAAGATCGTGTCCTCGTTGAACGAACGGGTCGAGCTTCAGGTGCTGGCCCCCGACCGGGTACGGGTCACGTACCTGATGGGGCTCGAACCGCTCCCCCGACGGGCGTTGCTGTGCCGGTTGGCCCGGATTGGTGTCGTACGCGCCCTCACTCAGGCGCTGGCCGATCTGGAATCGTTCGTTATCCGAAACCGTTGAGGCCCCGGATCAACCGATCCAGTTCCTGACCTGCTCAATGTCACCCAGCGGGTTTTCGCCCGCCGGCGCAATCTGAAGGTGCGTGACTCCAGCCGCCTGGTACGCCTCGACGCGTTCGCGAACCCAACCGGCATCGCCAACCAACGCAGTTGCGTCGAGATATTCCTGCGGGATAAGCGCCATCGCCTCTTCCTTGCGACCAGCGAGGTACAGGTCTTGGATCTGTTCGGCTTCGTCCTCGTAGCCGTACTTTCGGAAAATGTTGTTGTAGAAGTTTTTGCCCTTGGCTCCCATACCGCCGACGTAGAGCGCGATCATGAACCGGCCTTGGTCGCGAATGCGGCGGGCAAGATCGGCGTCGTCGGTGATGGCCAACGTACCCCCCGCCGAAATTTGCAACGGTCCGAGTTCCGGGGCCCGGTTCGCCAACCCGGCCGAAAGGTCCTCGCCCCAGACATCGGTTGCTCGTTCCGGGTGGAAGAACACGGGAAGCCAACCGCTGGCCACTTCAGCGGTGAGTTCCACGTTCTTCGGCCCCAACGACGCCAAATAGATCGGGATGTCTTGGCGTACCGGATGGTTGATCAACTTGAGGGGCTTGCCGAGACCGGTTCCCTGATCTTCAGGCAGCGGGAGCTGATAGTTGGGGCCGTCATGGACCAGTACCTCACGGCGCCAGATCGTGCGGCAGATATCCATAATCTCGCGTTGTCGGCCCAGCGGCTTGTCATAAACCACCCCATGCCAGCCTTCGATCACCTGCGGGCCTGAGGCTCCGAGGCCCAACACGAAACGCCCCCCGGAGACCGCGTCGAGCCCGGCTGCGGTCATGGCAATCGTTGAAGGGGTGCGGCTGTAGACATTCAAAATCCCGGAACCGAGCTGCATCGTTTCGGTCTTGGCTGCCAGGTATCCGAGGATCGAGATGGCGTCGAAGCTGTACAGCTCAGCCACCCAACCCAAGTCGATTCCTGCTCGTTCAAGATCCTGAGCCTGCGCCGCGGCCTCCCGCGGATCGCCGGAGTAGTTGAGCATCATCGAAAGTTTCATGGCCACACTTTCCCTGAGTAGTAGGAACGACGCCTAGACGGGGTCCGGTTGGACGATACCGATCAAACGTTCCATCGAATCGATCCAGTCGTCGGCGGAGGTCCGCCACGGAGCGGCAACCACGTGATCCACACCGGCCTCCCGGTAAGCCGCCACCTCGTCTGCGATCTCCGCCGGGTCCATCCCGTTGGGGTCCCAACCGGTTCGATACGAGATCACAAACTCGGGTTCGGGACGTTGACGCCGCAGGTCGCTAACCAGTAGCGCCAGTTCGTCTGGAGGGGTACTGATGCCCTGATAGCCCGAACCGGCTCGCACCGCCCGAGCCAACGCCCGAGGCGATTTACCACCGATCCACACCGGCATCGGACCCACTGGTTTGGGTTGCACCTTCAGGTCAGCGAACTGGTAGTGGTGCCCCTGATAAGACACCGGGTCTTCGGTCCAAACGTGTTGGAAAATCTCGAGAGCCTCGTCAAGTCGAGCCCCCCGAGTGCTGAAATCCTGATCGAGAGCCGCGTATTCCGCCGCCGACCAGCCAACCCCCGCTGCGATCGTCACCCGACCACCGCTCAAACGATCAAGGCTGGCGAGCGAATTGGCCAGCGTCAACGGGTGGTATTGGGGAACGACCAACACGCTGGTTCCAAGACCAATCGTTTCGGTAGCCGCAGCAGCCCACCCCAACGTCAGCAACGGTTCGAACAGATACGGCGACGGGTATCCCTGATCGGCGGGCTGAACGACATGATCCGAAACCCAAAGGTCAGCAAAGCCGAGCGCCTCGGCCCGCTGTGCGACATCAGCGATGGCCTCCGGGCTGGCTGCCCGACCGTACTGGGGGAGATGGATTCCGAGACGCATTCTTTGAAGCTACTCGCCGAGAAACGTTGCGGTCCGCCTTCATTTGGGACAACGTGGTGCCATGAGCCTCGTAGACATCGGACCTGACCTCGCTTCGGCCGCCACCGCGTTTGATCCTGAGACAATCGAATTGCGGCGAGCAATCCATCGAGATCCCGAATTGGGACTTGATCTGCCCCGCACCCAAAACCGGATTACCGAAGCACTCACCGGCCTCGGTCTTGACATCACTTTGGGCCAGTCGACCACTTCGGTCGTCGCCGATCTCGACACGGGCAAACCGGGACCAACCGTGCTGCTTCGCGGCGACATGGACGCGTTGCCACTGCAGGAGGACTATCCGTCCGAGTTCTGTTCAGAAAACGACGGCATGATGCACGCCTGCGGACACGACGCTCACGTGTCGATGTTGGTGAGTGCCGCCAAGTTGCTCGCCGGGAACCGCGACTCGCTGCGGGGGCGGATCCGTTTCATGTTCCAACCCGGCGAAGAAGGTTACGGCGGAGCCAAGTTCATGATTGACGAAGGGGTACTCGACGGGGTTGATCGGGCCTTTGCCATTCATGTGTTCACCAACATGCCAGCCGGGATGATCACCACTCGAGACGGTGCGCTGTTGGCTTCCGCCGACCGTTTCGAGATCACCATCCACGGTGAAGGCGGGCACGCTTCGGCCCCGCATCAGTGCCTCGACCCGATCCCCGCCTTGGCTTCCACCATCACCGGACTGCACACCATGGTGGGTCGCTCAGTAGAAGCAACCCGTTCGGGGCTGGTGACCGTCGCTCATGTGGAGGCGGGCACCACCAACAACGTGATCCCCCACTCGGCGTACATGGAAGGCACCATCCGGGCCCACGACGAACAAACCCGGGAGACGCTTAAGAACAACGTTGGACGGGTAGCGGCGGGTTCGGCGGCAGCCCATGGTTGCAGTTGCACCACCACGATCCACCCGGGCTATCCGGTAACTCGAAACCACATTGGTCAGACCGAATTGGTGGCCGAAGTGACCGAGTCGCTGCTGGGGAAAGGCTCGTTTCTCGCCATGCCGGCGCCGGTCATGGGTGCCGAGGACTTCAGCTACGTGCTGGAAAAGGTGCCGGGCTCGATGGCGTTCCTCGGGGTGTGCCCTGAGGACGAATCGTTCGCGTCAGCCGCCCCAAACCATTCCAACCTGATGCGGGTCAACGAGTCGGTCCTGAACCGGGGCGTAGCCCTCTACGCAGCAATGGCGCTGGTCGATCAAGGGACTTGAGCGAACCCGACCCGGTGCTTGTCTAGCCCGGTGCTTGCCTAGCCCGGTGCTTGTCTAGCCCGGTGTTTACATCGTGAAACGGAGGTTGCGAGCGGCTCGCTCCCCCCATGACGCGTCACCGCTCCACGTGATCCGTCCCGCATCGATCCGTTCCTGTGGATCAACCCGACCGCAGGCCAACATGAGCAACGTTTCCGTGTCCGCAGTCAGCGTCACGTCGGGATTGGCCAGTTCATCAACGAGTTGCGCGCGGCCGTCCACGTTCACATGAAACGTCCGAGCCGCTCCTCCGGTCACGTTGACGGTCATGCTCATACCGTCAGCCAAGCCGATCTTCTTACCGGCAATGAACCCCATCGAACGATGGACCTGGTTGAGTGCCATTTCAGCCGCCACTCCTGAATCGCTGAGCGTGAGCCCGGCCGGTAGCGACGCATCTCGCGCATGCACCCAAAGATCAAAAACCCGGATTTCTAACATGGCACCGAAGGTCTGCGGCCCAACCGGGGTCAGACAAGGTTCGTCAACCACCGACGGGTCACGACCTTCGAGATCAGTCAGCCGGTCCGCACAAATCTGGGCCAGGGTTTCGACAAAGGTATCTCGGTCGACACCGGCCATCTCTTTCATAAACGAGCCGACCGCGGCAAAGTCAAAAAGGTTGTCCGGATCGGGGCCCCAACCGGTCATCACCTTGTCAATCCCCACGGCGTGCGCGAGGCAGGCTCGGAGATCCCAGTCGGGACACAACGACTGGATGGCGAGGCCGTCCTCATCAAGCGAAGCGAGCACCTGCCCGATCTCATCGAAGACTTGGCGGTGGGCATCGGTGTACGCCGTAAGTGTGGTCACCGAAGCAACCTAGTTCCCGCTGCCGCCCTCCGAAAGGGACCCCGAAGTCCCCGTGGCTTCGGTGCCGCGTTCAGACTGGGATTCGGGCAAACTATCGACCATGAGTGACAGCCAACTTGAAACCGTTGAACAAGCCCTCGATGCACTCCTCGCCGAGCACGATCCGAAGTCCGAGGACTATGCCGAGTTTCGTGGCCACCAGTTTGATGCCGGACTGGCCTGGGTGACGTTCCCGGTCGGCCACGGTGGGTTGGGGTTGCGTCCTCAGCTTCAGACCGTAATCAACCAGCGCCTGAGCCAGGCTGGAGCGGCACCCACCGACGCCTCCATGTTTTTCATCGCGCTCGCCGGACCAACGATTGTGACCCACGGTTCCGAAGAGGTGAAAAACCGTTTCCTTCGGCCCATGTTCACCGGTGAGGAACGTTGGTGCCAGTTGTTCTCCGAGCCCGGCGCCGGTTCGGACTTCGCAGGACTCGGGACCAAAGCCATCAAGGACGGTGACGAGTGGATCGTCAACGGACAAAAGGTCTGGAACACGCTGGCCCACATCGCCGATTTTGGGATGCTGGTGACCCGAACCGACCCCAACGTGCCCAAGCACCGAGGCATGACGTACTTCGCGCTGGACATGAAAGCCCCGGGGGTTGAGGTCCGACCGTTGCGTCAGATCACCGGCGAGGCTGAGTTCAACGAGGTCTACATGACCGATGTTCGGGTCCCTGACGCCCACCGGGTAGGGGCCGAAGGCGAAGGTTGGCGAGCGGCGCTGACCACCCTGATGAACGAACGAACCGCCATCGGTGGTGGTGGCGGGGGCGGCCCAAAGCGAGGCGGAGGCGCCATCGGTGCGCTGGTCCACATCTGGGAGAAACTGCCGGAATGGCAGCGGACCGCGCAGAACCGCGAAGCGGTGATGAAACTCTGGATCCGGGCCGAAACGCTTCGTCTCACCAACATTCGGGCGTCTCAAGCTGCCAAATCCGGCAACCCTGGACCTGAGGGTTCGGTTGGCAAGTCGATGATGGCGACCTTGAACCAGCAGATCTTTTCGCTTGCCGTGGACCTCATGGGGATGGAAGGCCAGATCGACTACGACTACACGTTCCGTCGCCCCGCCGAAGTGGACCTTCAGGGATCAAACGCCGGTGTCGGCTATGCCTTCCTGCGAGCTCGGGCCAACTCCATCGAAGGTGGCACCACCGAGGTCATGAAAAACATCTTGGGCGAACAGGTGCTGGGATTGCCGGGCGAACCTCGGGTCGACAAAGAACTCCCGTGGATCGACGTTCCCCGCGGCTAGTCAGGTTCGCGGTCTAAGTCCTCAGCGCCCGGTCTCAACTGAGCGATCCAGCAACACGGCGACTTCGTGAAACAGTTGTCGTTTCACCAGCTGTAGGTTCGGCCCTGCCGTTTGCGCCAAGGCTTGACCTCGTTCCAGAGCCGAAGCAACCAACGACTCGAGGGGTTCTACCGCGTCCACAATGCCGGCCGCGACGGCTTCGGGGCCCGTGTAGCGATGGCCGGTGGCCACCGCACGCCGTCGAACCGGGGCCGACATGGTCGCGTCGAGCAGACACATGAGGTGTCGCGGGAACGACATCGACAAATGCACTTCAGGCAGATTCCAATAACCACGGTCCTGCCGCATCACCGACTGATCATGGGCCAGCACCAGAAACGCCCCAAGCCCGAATGCGTGCCCGTTGACCGCAGCCACGGTCGGAGCGTCGAGCAGCATGATCCGGTACACGATCCGACACACCCGGCCGACGTAGGCCCCGATCTCCTCACCGCTGGCTTGAGCCATAAAGGCCACATCCAGCCCGTTCGAGTAGTGCTTGCCACTTCCAGTGGTGATCAGGCAACGAGGGCCCTCAACCGCCTCAAATTCGTCGAGCAGGGAGCTCATAGTTGACCCCCAAACATCGGTGGTGACGTTCTCGTCATCACCAAAGTCGATGATGAAACAGTCTCCTTGACGGGTCATGGAAGGAATGGCCATGGCGTCATGCTCTGCGAAACTGAAGGATCCGTCAAGGCGGGACGCTTGCGCCTACAGTGGCCCTATGACTGCGATTGCTTTTGACGATATTGACGGCATCAACGCCGAGGTCTCCGAAGACTGGGGCGACTGGGGAAACGAGGTGGTCGTCACTCAGGAGATGATCAACGGGTTCGCCGACCTGACCGGCGACCATCAGTGGATCCACGTCGATGTTGAACGATGCGAGCGTGAAAGCCCGTTTGGGGGTCCCATCGCCCATGGGTTCCTGACGTTGAGCCTGATGCCAAGCCTGATCAAGATCCCGATCGAGTTGACCGGCCAGAAGAACGTGGTGAACTTCGGTTCGGAAGGCTTGCAGTTTCGCCGTCCGGTGCCTGCCGGTTCGACCATCCATGCCCGTTCGCGTCTGCTCGGAGCTACCAAACACAAGGTCGGTACCTTGCTGTCGTTTGAGTCGGCGATCCACGTCAAGGACAGCGCCAAACCATCGCTGGTGTACACCTCAATGATCCTGTTCCAAGGCTGAACGAACGGAAGGTGACGTGTCGGGACGCGCCAATTTCGGTGCTGCCCTTTGGGCGGCCGCCCAACCGCATCCCGACCGAACCTTTCTGATCGACGATCAACGAGTTTGGACCTACGGGGAGTTTTTCGCCACGGTCCGCCGCTTCGCAGGGGCGTTGCAGGCCGCCGGAGCCAACCCCGGGGACCGGGTTACGGTTCACGTGGAGAAATCACCGGAGGCGGTAGCGCTCTACGTGGCCTGCCTTTGGGCCGGAACCGTGCACGTGCCGCTCAACCCCCGGTTCACCAACGTCGAGTTGGAGTACTACGTCAACGACGCCGACCCCCGGGTGGTGGTCACCGCTGAGCCAACCGGTCCCCCACCAGACCAGACCCGCCTGATGGCCGAACGCTCCCGTCACTGGCTGACCTTGCAGGCTGACGGAACGGGTTCGTTCACCGAGCTCGCGAAGACCGCACGAATCCTTGACGCCCCGGTGGAACGAGACGACAACGACCTCGCCGCCATCTTGTACACGTCAGGCACCACCGGAAAGCCCAAAGGGGCGGCGCTAAGCCACCGCAGTCTGGGCCAAAACGCCGAGGCGCTTCACCAGACTTGGCAGTTTGACGAACACGACCAGCTGGTACATGTACTGCCGATCTTCCACGTGCATGGGCTCTTCGTTGCTCTGCACACCGCGATGCTCTCGGCCATTCCCGTGCGTTTCCATCGGAGCTTCGATCCCGAACGCACGATTACCGATTTCGCGACCAGCACCGTGTTTATGGGGGTCCCGACCCACTACAAACGGCTCAGCGACAGCCCGGCGTTGACACCTGCAGCCTGTGCGCCAATGCGCCTGTTCACCAGTGGGTCGGCGCCGTTAAGCAAAACCGAATTCGTTCGTTTCAGTGACCGTTCAGGCCACCAGATTTGTGAACGGTACGGAATGTCAGAAACCGGTATCACGTTGTCGAACCCGTACCGTGGCGATCGACAGCCGGGCACGGTCGGCTTCCCGCTGGCTGGGGTGGAAGCGATGATCGTCGATGAGGCTCACCGTGAAGTTGAGCGAACAACGGTGGGGGTGGTGGCGATTCGCAGCGATCAGACCATGCTCGAATACTGGGGTCGGCCCGACGAAACCGCGGCTTCGTTCTTCGGTGATCGTTGGTTTCTTACCGGCGACGTCGGTTGGATGGACGCCCAGGGGCGGGTGACGTTGCAGGGGCGGGCCAGCGACATGATCATTTCGGGCGGCGAGAACGTTTACCCGAAAGAGATCGAGATGGTTCTCGACCAAATCGAAGGGGTCGTGGAGTCTGCGGTGATCGCGATCGCCGATCAGGACCTCGGCGAACAGGTAGTTGCGGTTCTGGTCTGTGACGGCAAACCGTTGACCCTTACCGACCTACAGCCGGTATTGCAGGAGAACCTGGCCCGGTTCAAGCATCCCCGTCAGGTGTTTTGTGTCCCGGAACTACCCCGCAACGCCATGGGCAAGGTGCAAAAGAACCAGTTGCGCGACCGCTACCAGTCGGTCCGCTGAGGGCCCCGCGCCACGAAGAAACGGCGGCGAACCCAGGCCGCCGCAAACAGCAATGCGGAGATCGCCGCAAGGGGCACCATCAGACGCAACGTGCCACGCCCGACCGATGCTTCGAAGTCGTCGACGAGTCGATCTGCTTGCCGACGGGCGGAAACGAAGTTGCCCTCTACCCACAGATCAAGGATTCGTTCTCGCTGGCTATCGACGCTGCGGCCCCACATTCCCAGCGACGACAACAGGCCTCGGTCGCCGGTTTCGAGCCGCAATGCTTCGGCCACATGATCCAGCGCCTCTTGCTGTTCGGTCAGGGCCTCCCTCGTTTCGTTGAGTGAGCCCGCTGCGCTTTCGAACTGGCGTTGCACGACCGTGCCGATCCCAAGATCGACCGTGGCCGCCTCCGTGATCATCTCGTCACGCTGGCGCAGCAGCTCCGAAATGTCTTCGCGGAGAAGTTCAACTTCTTGAAAATCCCAGTCCGTCATGAGCCGGCGAAGCACCACTGGCAACGACCAAGGCGACGCGCGTTGTTCAAGGAGGCGGTAGTAGTCGACTGCGCCTGCTCGCTGGTTGATCTCGGTGACCTGCGAGAGCGTGGCCGAAAGCCGCATGGCATCACCCGTCGATTCGACACCAGCAAGGTGTTCGTAGACATCGGTGAACCTTCTCCAGTCGATCGAACCTCGCTCGGGGAGGTCATCGACTCCCGGGTAGACCGGGGTTCCGGCCTGTAGCGCAGTAAGCACATCAACGACCGCACTGCTGTCGCTAACCGCGACCAGGGCTGTCATCGCTGTGACCCACGTTCCCGATCGTGGTGGTAGCGACAACCCCTGAGCCGACATCACCCGGTCAGCAACTGCTTCAGCGAACTCGGAGCGCAGCGCCGGGTCGGTGAACGACAGCGGCTCCATCCAAGCACTCGCTACCGCCCGAAGCGCCGCGACGGTAGCCGTGCCCGACGTGGGCTTTGAAATGGCGTACACCCCTTCGGTTACCCGTCGAACCGGTTGGTCGCCGGTGTAGCCCTCTCGAAACTCAATCGGTTTGGTCAACTCTCGCGGAAACCACCGACCCAGCACGGCCATCAACGCGGGGAAATCCTCGCCGAGCCAATCATCGGCGCCGGAGCTGGTGGCCAACACCACCTCGCGGGGCAGGTCCGATACCACGGTCGAAAGGAACTGGCTGGGGTCTTCGAGTACAAGCGGGGCCGGGATGTAGGTATCAACCGCAGAACGGTTGAGTTCGAACCGGACCGTGTCGGGATTTTCGATCACGGTGTAGCTGTCGTTGAGGTAGATCTCGCGTCCGGTCGGGACGGTAATGGCCAGCGTCGAAGACTCGGTCCCCCCTACCGCGAACGGGGCAAGCGAGATCAGCCCTAGCGATACCCGGTCGAAGGTGTTGGCACTGCCGTGGAGGACGGTGCGCCGCCAGGTGACGTCAACGCGGATTTCCTCGTCGTTGTTGAGCGGCCGCGGGAAAGTCACCGTGAGCTCGCTCAACCCTTCGCTACTTGGAAGCACCGTAACCGTCAGTTTCCGGCCGTTAGAACGGGCTTCGACCTCCTGCGCGTCAGCGGGAATGACCTCGCTGAACTCGCTTGCTGCGGCGCGGCCCCTTTGATGCTTGATGAGGTAGGTGTGGGTGACTTCAAGCGATCCGGCCTCCGGATCGACAGTGATTTCGGTGTTGGCCTGCACCATCAATCCCGGTTGGGTGGGCTCGCTGATGACCTGAGCGTGCACCGGCGCTACCGAAGCCAGCACCGAGCCGGTGAGGACCAGCGCGACAAGCACACGAGAGAGGAGCGAAAACCGGTTCACCACGTGAATGAACGCTAGCGGCAGTCTTGGGCCTTGGATGGGCCTCCCGGGGTGCACTCGCCGCGGTGCGTGAACGGGGGGACGCGGCCGTTTAGGAGACCAGTGTGGCCAAACCCCAAATCGCGGCGATGACACCAACCACAATGGAGGCCGCGCTGCGCGCCTTCGGAGCTTTGTCGAGCGCGTCGTCTCGACGGGGATTGTCCGGTGGGCGTATCAGCGCCAGCCCATTACCGACTGCCATGGCCGAACCAAGGGCCAGTACGAGCCACGCCAGAAGGTCTTCTCCGAGGAACACCGGTTCAGCTTCGCCGCGAAACCGATGCGGTGCCAACTGGAAGCATCCGATTAGACGTCTTGTCGGCGAAGGTTCCTAAACGAGGTGTAGCGAGGAACAAACCCCAGCTGGACCGTGCCGGTGGGTCCGTTACGGTGCTTCGCCACGATCACTTCAGCAATGCCTTCCGATTCGCCACCTGGGTTGTAGACCTCGTCGCGGTAGAGGAACATCACAACGTCCGCGTCTTGTTCGATCGCCCCTGATTCGCGCAGGTCGGCCAACATCGGCCGCTTGTCTTGGCGCATTTCAAGGGTTCGGGAAAGCTGCGAAAGTCCGAGTACTGGGCATTGGAGTTCGCGGGCCAAGATCTTGAGCCCTCGCGAAATTTCTGCCACTTCTACCTGCCGGCTTTCTGCTCCTGACCGGCCGGTCATAAGTTGCAGGTAGTCAACAACGATCAGCCCTAAGCCCCCCGCTTTGCTCTTGAGTCGTCGAGCCTTGGCCCGGATCTCCATCACGGTGAGGTTCGGGTTGTCGTCAATCCACAGCGGTGCCTCGGCGAGCCGTCCAATGCCGTTTGAGATCCGAGTCCAGTCTTCCTCTTTGAGTTTGCCGTCGCGCATGTTTTTGGCATCGACGTTGGCTTCGCTGCACAGCATTCGCTGGGTGAGTTCGAGATGGCCCATTTCGAGCGAGAACACCAGCACCGGTTGCTGGCCGCGCACGGCGGCGTGGGCTGCCACGTTGAGCGCGAACGCGGTTTTGCCCATGGCTGGTCGGGCACCGACGATGTAGAGCGCATTGGGCTGGAGTCCCGAAAGCAGTTCGTCAAGGTCAAGGAAGCCGGTGGGGGTTCCGACGAGGCCGCCTTTGTTCTCGTAGAGCTGTTCGAGTCGGTCAAGGGTGGCGTCCAGAAGCACCTTGATCTCACTCATGGTGTCGGCCACTCGCCCCTGAGCGACCTGGAACATCATGTTCTCCGCCTCGTCCACGGCTCTGGTGACGTCGTCAGGCCGGGAGAACCCCAGATCGGCGATCTGGTTGGCGGTTTCGATCAGTCGGCGCAAGGTGTAGCGCTCGGCAACGATCTGGGCGTATTTCGCCGCGTTGGAGGTGGCCGGTGTGTTCACCTGCAACGTGATGAGCCCATCGAGCCCACCGACCATGTCGAGCACACCCATCCGTTCCAGCTCGGCTGAGACCGTCACTGGGTCAGCGGGGTCACCACTGGCGTACAGGCCCGAAATGGCGTCAAAAACGTGGGCGTTGGCCGGCCGGTAGAAGTGATCGGCTGCCGTGTGTTCCACCGCATCAGCAATGGCGTCACGGGAAAGCAGCATGGCCCCCAGCAGCGATTCTTCGGCTTCAAGGTTGTGCGGCGGAACCCGCTGCGCAGAACCTGTTTCGTACTCGGCCATCACCATTGCTGCATCGTGCCCTGTTTCGCCTGTGTGCTACCAGTGGAAACCGGCAGAATTACGTGGGATTTGCTGTGGACAACTCCAGGAGTTGTCCACAGCAATCCTCCTCGTACTATTCCTCGATCACCGAAACGGTGAACGATGCCGACACGTCAGCATGGATGGTGCAGGTGACCTGATGGTCACCCAAGTCTTTGATCGGCGTTTCCAGCTCAATGCTTCGACGATCCACGGTGATACCTGCCTGCGTGTTGAGCGCGTCGGCCACGTCGGCGTTGGTCACCGAACCGAAGAGTCGGCCACCGTCACCGGCCTTAGCCGAAATGGTTACGACCACACTGGCCAGCTTCGCAGCAACCGCGTCGGCTTGCTCGCGAGTCGCAGCGTCACGCATCGCGGCCGCCCGTCGCATCGCCTCTGCCTGACCCTCCGCACCGGCGGTCGCTTTCAGCGCCAACCCTTTGGGGCTCAGGTAGTTGCGGAAATAACCGTCGGCAACATCAATGATCTCGCCTTTGGTGCCCAGGCCATCAACGTCCTGGCGAAGAATGGCTTTCATCATTCATCTCCTTCGGCAGCAACATCCGCGTCGCTCGTTTCAGCAACGAACTCGTCGGTCTGTGTGGCTTCTTCTTCGTTGAACCCGCGGTCATCGTCACGACGCGGTCGATCGCCCCGCTCGCCACGGCCACCACGGTCATCGCGGCCACCACGGCCGCCCCGCTGGGACGTCACGCGGCTGGCGTAGGGAATCAACGCCATCTCACGAGCAACTTTGATCGCATCGGCGATCATTTTCTGCTGCTGAGTGTCGTTGCCGTTCACGCGACGAGCCCGGATCTTCGCTCGGTCGGACACGAACCGCCGGAGCAAGTTCACGTCTTTCCAGTCGACGTACTCAATCTTCTCCGAAGAGAGGATGCTGACCTTCTTCTTGCGGCCGCGGTCGTTGCTCTTCATGACCTTGCCGCGCTTCTTGACTTTCGCCATTGTTCTTCCTGTTTCTCGATCTTGTTTCGGGTTGGATTCCAGCGGTTCGCTAGAAGGGCTCTTCGTCGACGTCGTAGGCCGGAGCGGGGGCAGGGGCGCCAGCGTTGCTGGCACCGGAGTTACCGGAGCTTGGGTTGCCGCCACGTTCTCCCCCACCACGAGGTTCGTTGCGACGAACCTCGGCTGAGGCCCAGCGGAGGCTGGGAGCGACTTCGTCGGCCAGAATCTCGACCTTCGAACGACGGTCTCCGTCCTGAGTTTCCCAGTTGCTCTGGTTCAGGGTGCCAGTGACGACCACCCGAGTGCCTTTGGTAATCGACTCGGCCACGTTCTCGGCGAGCTGACGGAAGCAGGTCACGTCAAAGAACGAAACCTCTTCTTCGCCATCCTGCTTGCGCCGGTTCCAGGCCACCCCGAAACTCGCAACCGCCATACCCCCCTGCGTAAACCGCAGTTCCGGGTCGCGGGTGACATTTCCGACCACGCTGACGTTGTTATCAATACCCATTTGTTCGCTTCCTCTCGATCAGTCCGATACGACGGCGCCGAGCAAGCCACGACGAGTGGCTTCCTTTTCCGGCAATCGGAACACCTTGTGGCGGACAATGTCGTCCGCGAGCCGCAACTGGCGCTCCGTGTTAGGAAGACCGGCCGATTCGGTCACGATCTCCCAGACAACGTAGGTGCCTTCGACCTTGTGGTTGATCTCATAGGCAAACTTGCGGCGTCCCCAGTTGTTGGTCGACGCAATGCGGCCACCTTCTGCGGTAACAAGTTCTTCGGTGCGAGTCATCACCGCTTCGATGTCGCCGTCGGCAACATCGCTGTCAATGATGATCATCAATTCGTATACCCGTGTAATCACAGGCGATTACCTCCTCTGGACCCGAGCATCTCGGGGCCCCTTCCCGGGGCAGGGGTTGGTTCGGTTGTGGTGTTCCCGAAGGAACGGTCTAAGGGTACCTGCCACATCGGTGTGAACCGACTGCCACCGTCAGGCTCAACTGCTGCAACGAAAGAAACTGGGCCACAAAGCGTCATGCCCCCAGCATGAACCACGGCTGTGACACTGGCTTTCTGTGACACTGGCTTGCAGAAGTACTGCCCTTAGGGCCGTACCCGTATCGAACCCACGGTCTGTCCCGACCAGTTCCTCAACGTCGGCATCTCCACGTTGATCGAGAATCCCAGATCGGCAATCAGCCACAGCAACGCAGCCTCCGCCGCCCGTTGCGCCCCGTCGCGTGACTTGATCGCCCAGGCCAGCCCCGACTCAGGGTGAGCCCCACAAAACACACCTTCTGCCCCGGTTTTCACCACCAGCGCACCAGCAGCTGCTTCCATAACGTTCGTGCAGCAGCGATCGGTTCCGGCTACCAGAAACGGGTTCGCCACCATCGCCGCCATCAGCCGCTGGCCTTCCACCCGCTCAGTCATGCCAGCCCATCCCGCCGCCAGCCGATCCAGAGGGAACTGCCAGACCGGTATTCCACATCCGTCGATACCCGGGGTCTGCCCATCCAGAGACACCCCACACATCGTCTCAATGGCCGGGGTGATGAGGTCACGTTGCAGCGGATGATCGACCCCGATGTAGCCCCGAGGGTCAAGGCCGACGTGTCGACACACCGTCAGAAAGCCACAGTGTTTGCCTGAACAGTTGTTATGGCGTCGATCAGGGGTTTGTCCGGCCCGAACCAACTCATGGCCGGCTGCCAGCGCCGACGGAAGCTGCGGCCCACATTCCAGATCCTCCGAAGTGCACCCGATTCGTTCCAACCAGTCGTCAACCAGTTCGACATGAACGGGTTCGCCACCATGGCTCGCACACGCCAGCGCCAGATGCGCGTCGCTTAGCCCAAACGCGTCGGCGGCACCGGAAGTGATCAGCGGCAGCGCCTGGATCGGTTTCAGCGCCGAACGGGCCATCACCAAACGCGACGGGTTTCCCCAACCGGAGCGATGCCCGTCGCGACCCACCACCGAGACGTCAACTTCGTGGACGCTCTCAACCGCCGAACCACGCAAAACCTCAACAACCAACGGAGGGGACATGCCCCACAGTGTGCCCCACGCCCGACCCCTTGGGTAACCGGATCAGGCCCAGAACAAGAAACCTAAGCGTCAACCCGCACCGAAGGGTTTCGTGTCTCGGTGACCAGTGGTTAGTCGGTGTGGCCGTACAGGCCCAGCAGTTCGGCGGCCTGGTCATCGGCCATGTGGTACGACTCGCATTCATCGGGGAAAGCGCCGCTGCGCACATCGCTGGCAAACGCCTGGATCGCCTCGACCGACGCCGAGTTGAGATCGGCGTAGCGACGAACGAACTTCGGAATCATCCGATCCTCAAGCCCGAGCAGGTCGTGGTACACGAGCACCTGACCATCGGTGTGTGGACCTGCGCCAATTCCAATGGTGGGGATCGAAACTGCTTCGGTCACCGCCTGAGCAACCCGGACCGGAACACCTTCGAGCACCAAGGCATAACAGCCGGCGTGTTCCAGCGACTTCGCGGCCTGCACCAACTTGCGGGCCTGCTCCGCTTGGCGGCCCTGCACCTTGAATCCACCCATGGCGTGAACCGACTGCGGGGTAAGGCCGATGTGGCCCATGACCGGGATCTCGGCGTCAATAATCTTTTCGATCATCGGGAGCCGTTTGCGGCCACCTTCAAGTTTGACCGAATGCGCACCGGCCCGCATCAGCGCCGCCGCGTTGCGCACCGTGTCCTCGGGTGACACGTGGTAGCTCATCCATGGCAGATCGCCAACAATGTGGCAGTTCGGTTTCGCCCGAGCCACCGCGGCGATGTGATGCACCATGTCGTCAACGGTGACCTGCAACGTGTCGTCGTAACCGAGCACCACCATCGCTACCGAATCGCCAACCAGGATGATGTCGGCACCAGCCGCACTTGCGATCCGGGCTCCGGGCGCGTCGTAGGCGGTCACCATGACCAACGGGTCAGCGCCGTTACGCACCTTCACCGAGGAAATACTTGGGGCGGAGAGGCCCATGTGATTCTCCTTTCCCGTCCAGCGCACAAGGCTGCCAGCGGTAAAGAAATGCTACCCCTATCAAAGGGCAAACAACAAGGGTTTTCGCGTCGGCAACTTACCGGTCGTCGCCGATCATCCGCCGCTCCATGAGATGGTTCCAGCGGCAGGTCACGCACACCTCAATCACAAACCCCAGAAAGGACGACTTTCGGGCGGCGAGCCGGGTTAGCTCGGCATCGCTGGTGATGCAGCGTCCATGTTTGGGAAGCCGAGGGCCGAACACGTAGGTGACTTCAACCAGTTCAAGCTCGTCACACACCGGGCAGGGCCGTCCGGTCGGTGTTCCACAAAACTGCGCGTTGCGTTGCAGTTCCGGTTGGCCGTCACACACCTGCTCCCGGCTCAGTTCACCCTCCCGCCAGGCCGCCAGCGTTGCTTCGCGCGCCAACCGATAGTTGACGCCACCGTCTGCCCCCAGCGACTGAAGCCCAAGCTTGCTTCTCGACATACCCCCCGAGGGTAGCCCTCCACCCGCTCGCGGTTCGCTCCGGCTGTACTGTGGGCTATGCCCGGCTATGACGTTCGCAGCCCCAGCGCCCGCCCCCTCAGCCATGTCGAGTTAGGGCCTCGCCTCGGGGCCGACCTTGACCGCCGGTTGCTTGGCGACCCGACCAACCGTCGAATTGTGGACCTTGGATGCGGGGCCGGACATAGCGCGGTGGGTCTAGCCAAGCGAGGCGCTCGCGTGTTCGCTACCGACCCGGACGTGGACCAGTTGCAGGCCGCCCGCAAACTTGCGACCCGTCAAGGCGTGACCGTCGAGTTTCACCAGGCGGGCCCGGCCGAGTTGGCGTTTCTTCGAGCCGAAGACGTGGACCTTGTCGTTTCTGTCTGGAGCTTGAGCCTGACTGACAATCTCGAACGCGTCGTTCGCCAGGTGCATCGGGTGTTGCGAACCGGAGGCCATCTCCTGCTCGCGCTCCCCCACCCGGCCGCGCTCTGCGCCAGATCCGAAACGCCCTCTGCTGCGGACATCCCGTGGATCGCCGGGCAGCCGGTTGGTGAACGCTTCGTGCATCCGGCCGAGGAATTGGTCACCATTTTGAGCCGCAACAAGTTCGTCGTCGACGCCTTGCTGGAACGGCCCGGACACGGTGTAACCCCCGAAACGCTGATCGTTCGCGGGCGGCGGCTCGGCGCCTAGCTCCCCGCCGACGTCTGGCGCTCGTCGAACCACGATCGAACCAGAAGCTCGGCTTGATCGTCGCTGACCGGGCCATGAACGAAACGGTGTTCGAGCAACATCCGGTGTGCTTGTCCGAGCACCGGTCCTGGTTCGACGCGAAGCAGGTTGGCGATCTGATCTCCGCTCAGTGGTGGCATCGGCCGATCCAAGTCTGGTTCTTCAACCCGCAGCGAAGCCAGCAGTTCGACGGCTTCAACCAACCCGTCCGGGCTGTCGCCAAGGAGTTTGGCGAAGGAAAAGAGGTCTTCCAGTGACTGGCCTTCTGGTGTGGACGCCGCCAGTCGCCGGATCTGTTCACGGGTTGTGGGCACGCCCACCGACCCGGACCAACCAGTGGAACGCAGAAACCAGGTCACCGCCGTAACCAAATCGCTGCTTGGTTTCAGCCGCCGAAGCTCCTCCACCGCCAGGTCAGGAGCAAGGTCGGACAGCAGCGCAGCCCAGCGCATCTCGGGGCGATCTTCCACCCGACCCACTTTCGCACCAACCTGGGCGGCATCGAGTCGGGCCAGGCCCGGCAGGAGTTCGGTCAGTAACCCGCACCGACGAAGAAACGCCAAACCAGGCTGAGGGTCCGGTAACCGAAGCGTCTTGTCGAGTTCTTCACGGATCCGTTCCACGGCAACAATCCCCAACCGGGACCGCAACTCCTGTGCCGCGAAAACCACGTCCTCTGACGGTTCCAGCCCCAGAGTCGCGATGAAGCGAGCGGCGCGCACCATGCGCAGCGGGTCATCAGAAAACGAAATATCTGGTCCACTTGGGGTCCGAAGGATTCCCGCCTGCAGATCATCGACACCACCGAACGGATCGAAGAGTTCGCCGCTCACGGTGTCAACCGCCAACGAGTTGACGGTGAAATCACGACGCGACAAGTCCACTTCAATGCTGTCGCCAAACACCACTTCGGGCTTTCGAGAAGTCGAACCGTACGCATCAGAACGATGGGTGGTGATCTCGTAGTCTCGCCCCGCGATCCGACAGCCAATGGTCCCGAACCGTTCACCTTGGGCCCAAACCGCTTCGGCGTGTTCTGCCACCAGCGCCCGAATCGCGTCGGGGCGAGCGTCGGTGGTCAGGTCGTAATCGTTGTCGGGTCGCACTCGGCCCATCAGGTCGTCACGCACCACCCCACCAACCAAATACAGCCGATACCCAGCCGACGCGAACCGCTCAGCGAGCGGACCAACCGCCTCCAACGCGTCGTTCAGGCTGGCGCCAAAGGTGACCGTCATCGTGCTACCGGCCAGCCACCGAAACGGGGAACAACATGGCTGGAGCGTAGCCCCGTTCACGCAGCGCGTATCGTGTACCCAACCATGGGGACGTATCCATTTTCGGTTGAGGCGGCACGCCTTCGGATGGGACGGTGGCGCGGCAGCGCCGACGTTGCCTACCTCGTTCCGTTGAGCAACGCGTCCTCGCTCACCCCGGTGGCGCTCGGACAAGCAGTCGAGCACCTTCACGGGCAAGGTTTTCGAACCGTGATAACCGCCGCGGTGGGACCCGCCGAACGAGACCAGTTCGGTGAGGCAGGTTTCGTTAAACGAGAAGCACTTCACCTTCTCCAACGAGACCTCACGCTCCCTCTCCCCGACCGCCCTTCCCGCTCGCTCGGCCTTCGGCGCGCCACCGCCCGGGACCGGTTGAGCATTTTGGAACTCGACAAAGAAACCTTCGAGCCGTTCTGGCAGTTGGATCGAGATGGCCTCGACGAGGCGATCGGAGCAACGCCGGTGGCACGACTGCGGGTAGCGCGCGACCACGAGTTGCTCGGTTATGCCATAACCGGCCAAGCCCAACGTCAGGGATACCTTCAACGGTTGGCTATTTCGGTCCGAAGCCAACGAACCGGGCTGGGGCAAGCCCTCGTTGCCGATGCACTTCATTGGCTGCGCCGCCGTCACAGCTTGACCTGTTGGGTCAACACCCAAGAAGCCAACGAACCTGCGCTGCGCCTCTACACCCGGTTGGGTTTCGTGCCCGCCTCGCACCAACTTTCCGTCATGCAGCGTGAACTATGACCAGATCATCAGCTGTTCGTTGTCTCCTCGCCGTCATCATGGCCTCGTCGTTCGTTTCGTTCCCGGTCGGTCCGGCATCGGCTCAGCGAAGCGGGCGCCTTGACCTGGTATCCCAAACCACGTTTGTTGACACCGAGTCGGTAGAGATCAACTTGCGGGTTCCGTCCAGCAACGTTCCGCAACAGTTAGAGATCCGAGTCGGGGGGCCCCTGATTGACTTGGAAGCCTTGGACTACGCCTACCGCTTTGGGCGAAGTGGTCCGTCGATCAGCCTGTTTACGGTTTCGGATCTTGCCGAGCGATCTGTTGGCTCCACCGGGATCGTCTCAATCCAGCTCCCCGACGACGAAATCGGGTTGATTCTCCGACGGGCTCCAGGCGTGCTTCCTGTCACCATCGACTTGATCGAAAACGGTGATTTGGTGGATTCGATCACCACCTCGATCATCGTCGACGAACCGACGAGCGGTGGACGGCTCGATCTCGGTTTTCTGGTTGACACCGACCTGCCGCTCAGCCATCTGTCCAACGGTCTGATCAACCTCGATCCAGAAGAAATGGTTTCTCAGGTGGCCGAAGCGCTGGAGCTAGTTCGTGATGGGGCGCTGGTTGCGGTGCAACCGGAGGCGTTATCAGCGCTCAAAGATCTCGTGGTAAGCGAAGTCGAGCGAGAAAGTGATCCGGCTACGGATTCCAGCGAGGGTGCGGCCGGCCAGTCGGATGCTTCCGTTGCACTTGCCCGCCTCAAACAACTCCTCAGCGACCACAGCCTTTCGCTGACGCCCTGGGTCAACCTTGATGAGGAATCCTGGCGGGTTGCTGGCGCCGCTGATCGCGTACTTGACGCTTATGCCTACGGGGTGTCGGAAGTGGACCGAGTGCTGGGGCGGGAAACGTCGACCGTCGGTTGGTTGGATGCCGACACCACTCCGGAAACCCTTTCGTTGCTCAGGACTGCCGGCCTTCGGGGCGCCGTAGTTGAAGCCGAGCAGATTTCTTGGTTTGGTCAGCAGCAGCTCCCCGGTCACCCGTTGCTACTACGCGACGAAGACGGGCAGACCATCCCCGTGCTTCCCATCAACCGATCCATTCAATCGGCGCTCGACGGGATCGATCCCGAACTGCTCGCCCAGCAGCAATACGCTCGGCTCTGGTTGCAGGGGTGGCGAAGCGATTACGACGAAGCCATGGTGGTTGATGTTTCAGCGGTCAACCCCGCGGCCCTTGCCGCACTGATCGATCTGGTGAACTCCAACCAACGGGTTGGTACCGCAGAGATAGAAGCGCTGCTGGCCCGAGATGGCTCGCCTTCGCCGTACACGCTTCCGCCACAGGCTCAGTTGATCAGCTCGCCACCCGACGACTACTCGGCCAGCGCATCTTCGCTCCTGAATGCCAACGAGGCGTTTGATTCGTTTCGTGCGATGTTGCCCGGAGTCCAAGCCACCGAACGGTCCATCGAACAGTTGCTGCGGGTGGCGTTGGCCGACGAACTCACCGCCGAGCAGCGCCTGACCTTCATCGACTCCATCTTCGATCAAGTGGAGACGGTGGTTTCCACCGTGACCGTTCGCGAGCCGGAACGCATCACGTTGGCCGCGAAAGAAGCACCGCTTCCCGTGGTGATCGACAACGCCAGCGACACTCCCCTCTCGCTCATGGTTCGGGTGTCGAGCGACAAGCTTCGTTTCCCCAACGGGCAAGAATTTGTGGTGCTCGCCGAACCCGGGATCACCGAGTTGTCGGTTCCGGTGGCCTCGGTGGGATCCGGTGATGCCCGCCTGCAGATCAGTGTGTTTTCTCTCGACGGCGAACTGCTGTTGACGACCGGTGCCGTCGCGGTTCGTTCCACGGTGTTGTCCGGTTTGGGACTGATCGTCACCCTCATCGCCGGGCTGGTTCTGCTGGTCTGGTGGGCTCGTACCTTCCAACGTCTTCGCCGAACTCGCCTCGCTGCTAGCTTGCAGGCACCAACTCTGACCACGAACCAAGAGGGATCACCATCGTGACTGTTCGAATTGTTACCGACTCTGCCTGCGACCTGCGCGGTACCGAAGTTGCTGAGCTCAACATCGAGGTTGTGCCGCTGTCGATCCGTTTCGGTGATGATGAATACGTTGACCGCGAGCAGTTGCAGGTTGACGAGTTCTACCGTCTGCTAGCTGAAGCAAACACCCTCCCCGAAACCGCCGCTCCCTCCCCTGGGCGTTTCGCCGAGGCTTTCCAGCGGCAACTCGACGACGGTGCCAGCGGGGTGGTCTGCATCAACTTGAGTTCAGCCGTTTCCGCGACAATGCAATCGGCGGTGACGGCGGCTGAGTCGATGAACGCCGATATTCGTGTGGTTGATTCGAAGTCGGTAACGGCCGGACAAGGCCTGATCGTGTTGGGAGCGGCCCGGGCCGCCGCGGCGGGAGCATCCATCGACGAGGTGGTCGCGCTCACGGAACAACTCAGTGCCAACACCTTCGTATTTGGGGCGCTCGACACGCTGGAGAACCTGCAAAAGGGTGGCCGGATCGGCAACGCTCAGGCTCTGCTTGGGTCGATGCTTTCCATCAAACCGATTATCGACATCTCGTCGGGAGCGGTGGAAGAAGCCGGGAAGCAGCGCACCCGAAAGAAGTCGTTGATCTGGCTCCGTGACAACCTGGCCAAGTATGGCGAGATTGAGAGTTTGGCCATCATGCACGGGCAAGCCCCAGACATTGATGATTTCGTCGCCCTCCTGAGCGAAGTGACCGACACCAGTTCGGCTCGCGTGGAAACCATCGGCCCGGTGGTTGGCACCCACGGTGGTCCCCGGGTAATCGGCTACGCATTCCAGGTGGCTTCACCCCAGTAGTCGCAACCGGTTTCCCTGGTGGCGACACCAGCGACCGGTAAGGTCTGAACATCACCACCCATCGCTCGGAACAGAACCTGTTGGACGCCGCTCGTGCCGGTGATCGCAGCTCGTTAAACGAGTTGTTGCAACGTCATCAGGATCGCATCTACGCGGTTTGTCGCCGCCTGACCGGCAACGACGCCGACGCCCTTGACGCCACGCAGGAAACCCTGATCGCGATCGTGCGAGGTCTGCCACGTTTCGATGGTCGCTCCGCGTTTTCCACCTGGTGCTTTCGTATCGCGACCAATACCTGCATCGATGAGTTTCGTCGCCGAGAACGACGTCCAGCCTTGTCGCTTGACACCGACGACACCCCTCTCGACCGTCACGACGGGGTCAATGGTGAATCGCCTGACCTGGTAGCGGACCGGATCGATATCGATCAGGCACTCGAACAGTTGCCGTGGGAGTTTCGGACTGCGGTTGTGCTCAGAGATTTGTTGGGATTGGAGTACACCGAAATCGGGACCATTCTCGACGTCGCCCCTGGCACGGTACGGAGCCGGATCGCTCGTGGCCGTAGCCGTCTCGCTGACCTGTTGACCTCACCCGACGAAAGAGACGGGAACCAAACCACCCCCGGCCAACGTCCGACGAGTGAACCATGACTTTTGACCCCATCACCGACGAGCTGCTTTCGCGGCACGTGGACGGCGAAACCACCGAGGCGGAAGCCGCCAGAGTGGAAGCTGATCCGGCGCTGATGGCGCGCGTCGAAACACTTCGGTCGCTCGCCGACCTGCTCTCCGTTGATACGCCGGCTCCCGATGTGGATCGTCTACGCACCGAGGCGCTTGCTGCTTCTCCTAACGTCGTGGGCTTGGACCACGCTCGCCAGATGCGTGGCCGAGGGAGCCGAGCACCGGTCTGGTTGGGGGCTGCTGCCGCGCTGGTGGCCCTCGTGCTGGGGTCTGGGGCGCTGCTTCGAAACAGCAGTTCGCGTACCGCGACCGAAGTCGCATCAATGGACGCAGCAGCCGATGGCGCCGAAGGTCTGACGGCAGCCACCGAGCTCACGGAAACTGACGAGTTTGCCGAACCAGCCGAACTCGCCGAGGCCGGAGCCGCCGACATGGCGGCCACTACGAACGAAAGCACCGACATGGCCGCCGCGGACGATGCTTCACCGTTGGTCACGGTCGCCTCGCAGGCCGAGTTGGCTTCAGCGGTTATCGAACTGTCGTGGCCGTCTGGCCCCGACGACCCGGTGTGTGACGAAGCGCTAGCGGTCCTAACCGAAACACTTGTCGATCCGGTGGTCGCGCTTCGGGTGGTCTCGGCGCTGGTGGCCGGAAGCCCCGTCGAGGTCGTCCAGGCCCGGACCGAGGCGGGTGAGAACGCCATGGTGAGCTTCGTTCCAGGGGCCTGCCCGGTGGCCGAAGCGCTCAGTATTCCCACCCCGTAAGCAGGTAGGATCGGGGGATGACCGCTGTTCCGCCTTCCGACGCTGCCGGACCCTCCCCCGACTGGGCGACCCGGCAAACCAATCGGATTGTGGCGCTGATCGATCAGGTCAAGCGTCTCACCACCGACAACGTTGTGTTGTTGGTTCGGGCGTTGGTGATCGGGTTGCTGTTCGTGGGTTTGGCCAGCTCGTTGTTGGTGCTGGTGCTCGTTGCCCTGCTGCGGTTGGCTGATGCGTATCTTCCCCTTGGTGGCGGCGTTGGGGATGCGACCTGGGCCGCTCACTTGTTCGTCGGTGCGCTCCTAACCTCGCTGGGTGCGGGCCTGTGGATGTCTCGGGGATCAAGTTCCCGACCGCTTACCTTGGCGCTCATTGCCGACGGATTGTTGATCGTGGCCGTGGTTTGCGTCGGGATTGTTCGCGGACTTACCTGACGCCGGTGCCGGTCGGCTACGTTCGCACCTATCGCAATCCAGAAGGAACGGCATGTCCGAATTTCACGACGTCATCATCATTGGTTCCGGTCCGGCCGGTTTGACCGCTGCGATCTACACGGCTCGGGCCAGTCTTTCGCCGTTGGTGCTCGAAGGTGAGCCGTCTTCGACCAGCGATCAGCCCGGTGGCCAGTTGATGCTGACCACCGAAGTCGAGAACTTCCCCGGTTTCCCTGAAGGGATCATGGGTCCGGAGTTGATGTCGAACTTTCGTGCTCAGGCCGCCCGGTTCGGGGCCAACATCCAGACGGTAAAGGCGTCTCGGGTGGACCTCTCGGCCCGGCCGTTCGGCGTCTGGGTGGGTTCGCCTGACACTCCAGAACCAACGCATCAAACCAACGCGATCATCGTGGCCACCGGGGCGCAGGCGCTGATGTTGGGGTTGGATCGCGAAACCGAACTGGTCGGACATGGGATTTCGACGTGCGCAACCTGCGACGGGTTCTTCTTTCGAGATCAGGAAATCGCGGTGGTCGGCGGTGGCGATTCGGCGCTCGAAGAAGCACAGTTCCTTTCCCGCTTTGCCAGCAAAGTCACGGTCGTCCACCGTCGGTCGGAGTTGCGGGCATCAAAAATCATGCAGGACCGGGCTTTCAACAATCCCAAAATTGAGTTCCTCTGGGACAGCCACGTGACCTCCTACCTCGGCGAGGGCTCGTTGGCCGGGGTGACGGTAGAAAACGTGCATTCCGGCGAGTCCTCTGAGCTGCCGGTCACGGGTCTGTTCATCGCCATCGGGCACCAACCCAACACGTCGCTGTTTGCCGACCAGTTGGAGATGAAAGACAACGGCTATCTCGTTACCCAACCGGGTGGCACCGCAACCAATGTTCCTGGAGTTTTTGCCGTCGGTGACGTACAGGACGAGGTGTATCGGCAGGCCATCACCGCGGCAGGTTCAGGATGCGCCGGAGCGTTGGAAGCCGAACGCTGGTTGGAGTCGTTGCACGACGCGAGCTGACGAACTCGGCACCTCTCGGGTTCCTCGGCGCGCTAACGTGACAAGACCCTGGTCGGTGAATTGCGACCGTCCCGTACGAAAGGACCTCCGATGGCTGGAGCCGTTACCACCCTGTCCGAATCCACCTTCGACGAGACCATCGCCTCCGATGGCGCACCGGTACTGGTCGACTTCTGGGCGGAGTGGTGTGGCCCCTGCAAGATGATCGCCCCCATTCTCGAAGAAATCGCTGACGAGCAGGGTGACAAGCTTCGGATCGCCAAGCTCAACGTGGACGAAGCCGGAGACATCGCCCGTCGCTTCGAAGTGATGTCGATCCCGACGCTCATCTTGTTCAAAGATGGTGAACCGGTAGCCAAGGTCATTGGAGCTAAGCCGAAGCAGGCGCTGCTTGATGACATCGCTGGCTATCTGTAGTTAGCCACTCCCCTCCCCGATCGTTCTCCGGCGTCCGGTAGTCTCAGCCCAATGTCGGTCGAAGGGATACCGCTCCAGATCGGTGATTCTGGGCCAACCGTCCGGGATCTGCACCGTCGCTTGGTGGCGGCCGGGTTTCCTGCGGTTGGCAACGTTGAGGTGTACGACACCGACACCGTGCTTGCGGTTCGAGCTTTTCAGGCGTCTCGTCGGCTTGTGGACGACGGAATGTGCGGCCCTCAAACATGGTCCGCATTGGTCGAAGCCGATTTTCATCTCGGTGACCGAATGCTGTATCTGCGTTCTCCGATGACTCGAGGTGATGATGTCACCGATTTGCAGCAGCGCCTCGGGGGGCTTGGTTTTGACGCAGGGTACGTCGACGGCATCTTTGGGCCCGACACGGTTGACGCGGTGCGCGCTTTTCAGACCAATTCCGGCATTCCCGCCGATGGAATCGTCGGCCCGGACACGGTCGATGCCCTTGCTCGGCTAGCGGGCCGGCGGGCCGGTGAAAAGACCATCACCGAAGTGCGTGAAGCCGAACGGCTCCGTCAGGGTCGAGGTGGACTTGATCAGCATCGGATCGTGCTCGGCGAATCAGGTGGTCTTCCTGGCCTTATTGAGACGCTCGCCCGGCGATTGTTGGCGGATGGGGCGACGGTGCTCACCCTCCACCAACCCGATCTTTCACAGCAGGCACAAATTGCCAACGAATGGAACGCCACCGTCTATTTGGGGGTGACCCTCTCTCCTGATGATTTTTCGGTTGGGTTCTTCCAGACGGAAGGGTTTCACTCGCGCGGTGGCCGTCAACTCGCCCTTCAGGCCTCCCGGGCGCTCACCAGTCGGTTGACGGGTGAACATCCTGTGCGCGGGCTTCGTATTCCAATCCTGCGGGAAACGCGAATGCCAGCGATCTGGTGCCGGTTGGGACAACCAGCTGAGGTGGTCGAACGCTCATCGACGGTGGCGGAGGGGTTTCGTGATTCGTTGACGTTATGGAGCGAGTCGCCAGTCGAGCCGCCCGACTGAACCGTTATCCACAATGACCCCAGCGTTTTCCACCGATGGAAACCGTCTTTGGACAGGGTTGTTCACGACTTATCCACAGGTTGTCACCATGGTGTGACATTTGTCACACCTTCAAGTTGGTGATCTCCTGGGTGGTCAGGATGCGGAGATAACCCGGTAGATGCGTTCTAGGTCGTCGAGATCGGCAAAGTCGATCAACAGACGCCCCGGGCCTTTCCCAAGCTGAACTCGCACCCGGGTATCGAGTCGGTTGGCTAGCAACTCTTCAAGCTCAAGCAGCCCGGCATCCTTGGTCGACCCACCAGTCGCGGCGGTCGGCGATGATAGCGAGGCTGAATTCTCAGATCCTTGTTCATCATCGGCCTTGACCAGAGCCTCGGCTTGGCGAACGCTTAGCTGGTCACGAACCATGACCTTCGCTAAAGCCTCTTGCTCAGTGGGATCCTCAACCGACAACAACGCTCGGGCGTGGCCAGCAGTTAGCGCGCCGGTCACCACCAAACCCTGGACCGATGGTGGAAGGTGCAACAGGCGAATGGTGTTGGCGATACTTGAACGCGATCGCCCCACTCGGGTCGCGACTTCGGCCTGCGTCATCTGGAAATCGTCGATGAGTTGCTGGTAGGCCGCCGCTTCTTCCAACGCGTTGAGATCCTGACGATGAAGGTTCTCCACCACCGCGGTTTCCAACGAAGCCATGTCGTCGGACTCGCGAACGAGGGCCGGGATTACCCGAAGGCCTGCACGCTTGGCCGCACGCCACCTCCGCTCCCCCGCGATGAGTTCGTATCCCTCGTCGATGGTGCGAACCACGATCGGTTGGATTACCCCAACTTCCGCGATAGACGCGGCAAGCGAGGTCAGCAACTCTTCATCAAAATGATCTCTGGGTTGGTACTGGTTGGGAACGATGTGCTCAACATCAAGTTCCCGTAACGCTCCCCCAGTTGACTGCCCCTCCGAGGGGATCAGTGAGCTAAGCCCTTTTCCTAGTCCACTACGCTTGGTGGCCACCCAGAATCTCCTTTGCTAGCTCCCGATAGGCCTCAGCCCCTCGAGATTGTGGATCGAAGGTCGTGATCGGTTGTCCGAAGCTGGGAGCCTCGCTCAATCGAACCGTTCGGGGGATCACGTTCTGCATCACCTTGTCACCAAAGTGCTCACGCACTTCATCCGCCACCTGTGCTGAGAGTTTGGTACGCGCGTCGTACATCACCAAGGCAATGGTGCTGAGCTCAAGTGTCGGGTTCAAGTTGCGGGTAACGAGATCCACGTTCCGGATCAACTGGCCCAACCCCTCCAACGCGTAGTACTCGGTCTGGATCGGTACCAACACTTCGGTGGCGGCAGTCAAACCGTTGATCGTGAGCAAGCCCAGCGATGGGGGACAGTCGATCAATACAATGTCAAAATCGTCCGCCACTGATCGGATGGCATCACGGAGTTTCGATTCGCGGCTAAACGCCGGCACCAGTTCGATTTCTGCGCCGGCAAGATCCAGGCTGGCTGGTGCGACAAACAACCCTTTGATGGACGTGGGTTCAAGCACGTCCTCCATCGGAATGTCCTGAAGCAGCACGTCGTACAGCGAGTATTCAAGTTCCCGGGAGTTCACTCCCAAACCGGTACTCGCATTCCCCTGAGGGTCAAGGTCCACCACCAAGACCCGCTGCCCGAGTTCAGCAAAACAAGCACCAAGATTGACCGTTGTTGTGGTCTTTCCAACACCCCCCTTTTGGTTCGCTACCGCAAACACACGGGGTCCAGAAGCGATCGCTTCGTCCACGGTGTCTCCCTTCCGATCGACGTCCCTCATCATCGCCGCCATCGGGGTTCCATGCAAGCACCCTCACGATACTTTCTTGCGAATTGAGGAACTTTCGTGGCAATTGATGAGTCTCGTCAGTGTTTCACGTGAAACACAGGGCGCCACACGGTGGGCATGTACCCCACCACAACGTTTCACGTGAAACACCTAGCTTCGCAACGTGGGCCTGTTCTCTGGCATAACGTTTCACGTGAAACACGGGGCGCCACACGGTGGGGATGTGCCCCACCATAACGTTTCACGTGAAACACACCGGCGGTATTAGGTCTCAGCGAGAAATGGTTGGCGTTTGCGGGCGTTTGGGCGGCGGGGGAGTGTGGTCGGACATTCGCCAATGCGTTCGATGGTCACAAATTGTGAAACGCCACCCGAGTGTTCTGACCTAGCGCTTGCTTCGTCTACACGGCGATCTGCCGACCAGCGGGCTGGTCCGAGCGGCAATCCCGCTACCGGGAGTTGATCCCATTGGGGCTGTGCCGACCCGCGAGCTGACACCACAAGCACTCCCCCTGGCCGAACCAGTGGTGCGAGTAACTCCACCGAGTCTCCGGGTTCGGCCAGAAGTCTGGCTACCGCGATGTCGTATTGCTCACGGTGCATCACCGTGCGGCCCAACTCATCGGCTCGTCCATGCACCACGTCAACCCGGCTACCGAGGTCTAGCGCTCGTACGGCTCGCCGTACATGATCAAGTCGTTGTTCTGAAGAATCCACCGCAACCACAGAGCAGGAGGGGAGTGCGTGAGCAAGAAGCACCGCCGGCACTCCAGCTCCGGTACCAACGTCAACGATTCGCATCTGGAGATCGTTGGGTGGGGTATCAAAAGCAGAACACACGGCTGAGACAAACCCAGCCGTGTGTTCATACAGTTCTTCGACCGTTGCCTGGCCGAGTACGCCAGCCTTTCGGGCTGGCTGCCAGGCTGCCTCAAGTGCAGCCTGTTCAACGTCAGTCAGCATCTCCAACCGGAACGATAACTACCCGACGGTTGGGGTCTTCGCCCGCAGAAGTGGTGGCAACGCCAGCAAACTCGGCGAGAGTGTCGTGAACGAGTTTGCGGTCTGAGCTGCTCATTGGCTCCAACGAACGAGCCGTGCCGGTTTCAGCGACCTGCTGAGCCTGCGCACGAGCGAACGTCGCCAGCGCTTCCGCCCGGCGGGCTCGGATTCCACCAACATCAACCCGGATACGGCCGTTTCGGCTGTTTCCTGCTTGTCGCTGGAGCACGGTACGCACCAAGTCGTCAATGGCCATGGCGGTCGAACCACGGTGACCCACCATTCGCCCGAGGTTGTCACCGCTCACGGTGATGCGGATCTCGTCCTCTTCAACCTGTTCATGGGCAAAGGAAACGGTAGAGCCAAACTTCTCCGCCAAACCAGCAACGAACTGCTCAGCGAGCACGGCCTGTTCGGTGAGGGGCATGGTTGCTTCGTTACTCATCTCTTCTTGCCT
>JAFMKU010000066.1 GCA_017852795.1 Candidatus Neomicrothrix sp. | reverse complement strand
CTGGAAGCGCATCGATCCAGTAGTTCACGCAGACGTCACCAAAGTCGATGGGGGTGACCCGGTGTTGGTCGTCGAGCCGCAACCCAGCATCAACCCGATCAAGCTCACTGGACCGGTAAGGCTCAAAGAGTTCTGCGTCGAGCCCTCGTTGCAGGAACGTATTGTCGATCCCAAACATCACATCGGCTAGCGGTTTGCCTTTGGTCAGGATGGCCTGACTGACCATCGCACCGGCATCACCGGCCGCGAACAGTTCCAGCTCAATCCCGGTTTCGTCAGTGAACGCCTGCTGCACGTGGTCGGACAAAGCGAACGAATCGTGCACCATCAAACGAAGCGGCGCTCGACGATCCTCGGCGTCGGTTGACGCGGTACCGCCACCGCAACCTGCGGTGAAGGCAACCAGAACCAGCAACATGAGCACCCGGCTGCTGAAGTGGCGTTGAGACGATACGAAACGATGCATGCTTCCTCCGCTGGCATTACCCAGATCAGGTGTAAACGGGTCGTTGGCGGTCGTAGCCAACCTCTCAGCCCAGCAACCCTGAGCTCCCCGGTAGTGGTTTGTTGGCCCCAACATAGCGGATCGCTGCGCGCCCGACAGGTAGCCGTGGGTTCAGATGCTCAGTGTGATCCACCGGTGAGACGGGCCAATTCCCACGCCCCTTCGACCGCATCGCCTCGTCCCAGCACGTTAAATGCCACCTCGCTGCAACCAGCGCTGCGATAGGCGTCGAGCTGACCCAAGATCTCTTCGGGGGAGCCCATCAGCACCATGTCGGCAGGCTCGTTCATCCCTTCCCGGTCGAGCATCGCCCGGTACGACGGAAGCTGCCCGTAGATCGCCAGTTGCACGTTGGCGACCCGCCGAGCCTTGTCCTGATCATCGGTGACAAACACGGGAACCCCGGCGATCACCTCGGCCTGATCACCGATCTCGGGACGAACATGCTCGGCAATGGTGCGCGGCCCGGTCATCCAAGTCAGGGTTCCGCTGGTGCGCTCCCGGGCGAGACGCAGCATGCGCGGACCCAGCGCGGCCAGCACCACGTCAGGGGCGGGGCCGGGCACGTTGATTTCACAATGGTGGGTCACGAACTCGCCGCTCACCGACACTTTCTGTTCGGACAGCAACGGAAGCAACGCATCGAGGTATTCGACCATGTGGCTGTACGGCTTGGTCCACGGTTGACCATAGGCACCGGTCATGATGGGTTCGTGGTTGGTCCCCAACCCCAACGTGAACCGGCCGTCGGCAACCTGATTGATCGTTCGGGCTTGGGCCGCCAAGTTCTGGGCGAACGTGGTCTGCATGGCCACCACCGAAGTACCGAGTCGGATCTCTGGCACTTCACGAGCAACGATTCCCAACACCACCATCGGGTCGGTGTTCATGATTTGGGGCGCCCAATACCGGTAAAGCCCGAGCTGACGAGCCCGGTCCGCGTTCTCCACCGCAGTGCTGACCTCGTTCGCCGAGTCAAACCAACTGATCTTCATGGCGCTCCTTTGTCGCTCGACCCTTTACCGGTTCGTTCGTTGCTCGTACCCAACCGACCGGCGTCACCGAGACAACCGCAGGCTTTCAGACCCTAGTCTCCCGCGGTTGGCGCTGTGGCCAGCGAGGTTGCTGAAACACCGAAGCACTCATCCCCAGCCCCACGCCTCCAAAGCGTCGTCGTCGATGCCGAAATGATGCGCCACTTCGTGCACCACCGTCACCCCGATTTCGGCGATCAGGTCTTGCGTGGTGCCCGCCACCTCACACAACGCAACCCGGTACAAGGTGATGCGATCCGGCATGGCCAACCCCCCGTAATCGGACCGTTCCGTCAACGGAACTCCCTCGTAGAGGCCGAGCAGGTCGTCTTCGGGATGGGCGTCTTCCACCACGACCGCCACGTTGTCCATGAGCACCCCCAAGGGCTCAGGGAGTTCATCGAGCGCCGCCGGGGCGACCGTCTGGGCCTGATTCTTTTTGGTTCATCGAGCGCCGCCGCCACCAGCCGCTCAAAGGTTGCACGCGCCACCAGTTCCACGTCGGCAACCTACCCCAGACCAGCGGCGACTCATTTGCTACCAAAAGAAATGAGTAAGGTCAGCCCGTGGCCGCCCGTCTCTCTGATCCAGACGTCCTCCTGGACGACTTGACCAACGAACAACGCGACGCGGTCACGACCAGCGCCTCTCCCCTGTGCATCATCGCCGGAGCCGGTTCGGGCAAGACCCGAGTCCTTACCCGGCGAATCGCCTGGCAGTCAGCTACCGGGGCAATCGACCCTCGGCGGGTGCTCGCCGTGACCTTCACCCGCCGGGCCTCGTTGGAGTTGCGCCGACGCACCCGAGCACTCGGGCTGGCCGACGATCTCGCAGCCGGCACCTTCCATTCGATCGCGCTAGCCATCCTGCGTAACCATTGGAAAGAAACCAACCGTCGAGCCCCTGAACTCATTGAACGGCGCCAGCAATTTCTGGCTCGACAACATCCCAAGTTGGATCGCTCGACGGTTGCCGACCTTGACGGGGAGATCGGCTGGGCTCGGGCCCGGTTGATCGCCCCCGAACGCTACGAGCAGGCGGCAGCAGCCGCGCAGCGCCGACCCGGCAACACACTCCGGTTTATCGCCGATGCCTACCACGGCTACGAAGACGCCAAACGAAAACGCAAGCTGGTCGATTTTGACGACCTGCTGAGCCTCTGCCACGCCACCATGACCCAGGATCAGCGGTTCGCCGCCGCGCAACGATGGCGTCATCGCCACGTGCTCGTCGACGAGTTCCAGGACGTCAACCCGCTTCAGTTCGAGCTTCTCAAAAGCTGGTTGGGGGCCGAGTCCACGCTGCTGGTAGTGGGTGACCCCAACCAAGCCATCTACGGATGGAACGGGGCCGAACCCGAACTGCTCAATCACATCGATGAACACCTCCCGGGTTGTGCCGTGATCCATCTGCGCACCAACTTTCGATCATCGCCAGAGATTCTGGGCGCAGCCGGGCGCATCCTCGATCAGGAACCACAGCCGGCCGCACGACCCAGCGGTGACGAGCCAACCGTTCGGCTGCTCACTGGTGAGAACGAAGCCGCGGCGATCAGCCGATCGGTCCGGGCCTGCCACAAGCCGGGCGCTCCGTGGCGCCATCAAGCGGTGCTGGCTCGCACCAACGCGCAACTTCCTGCCTTGCAAGCTGCCTTGGAACGTTCTGGCATTCCGGTCAGGTCGCGTGGTGATGGTGGGTTGCTTCGACGCCCGGAGATCGTGGAACTCATCGACCGTTGGCCCGAGGACCGCCTGCTGTCTGACACCCTGACCGACGTGCTCACCGATCCCGGCGAACCGATAACCAACGACCATTTGAGCGAGGAACGCCAGGCCATGGTCAATGCGTTTCTCGACGCGGCCCGGTCGCATCTTGAACTCGAACGTCGGGCCACCGTCGGCGAGTTTCTCGCTTCGCTACGAAGTGACGACCGGGTTGGCAACCATGCCGACGGGGTTGACCTCGGGACCTTCCACAGCGCCAAAGGTTTGGAGTGGCCGATCGTGCATCTGGTCGGCCTCGAAGATGGTTACGTACCAGTGAGTTTCGCCAGCGGAAAAGCGGCCCGGGAAGAGGAACGGCGGCTGCTGTATGTGGCTGCGACCCGAGCCGAACGAGAACTCCACGTGTCCTGGTGCCAGACCCGCACCATTGGCAACACCGTGACCGAGCGGCAACCATCGCCGTGGCTGAGTGCGTTCCAAGCCCCCGCCGAACCGCTCCCCGATGATCGCCCCACCATTGCCAACCTTCGGGCCAAACTGACCGGGATCCCCTCGGTTGACCTCACCGTCAACGACCAGGCTGACCGCGACCGGGTCAGCGACCAGTTGTTGCTCTGGCGCAATGACGTTGCGAACCGGGCGGCGATCGCACCGACCGCAGTGCTCTCCGATTGGGCCGTGACTGAACTCGCCCGGATACGCCCCTGCCGACTCGACGAACTCGCCGAAATCGCTGACATTGGCCAGAGCCGGGCCCGACGGTTCGGCCTCAAACTGCTAGAGATGACCTGCCTCGACGAGTAACCGGCGGGGGCTAGTCGTCGTCGGTGCGCACTCTCGGCTGGGCCACAACCACCACGGTGGCGTCGGAACGTTCAAGCACCGTTTCCACGGTGTGACCGATAAACGGGCGCCCATCTACGTTGCGCAGCTGTGCACCGAGCACCACCAGATCGGCGTCTTGGCTTCGCGCCGCTTCAACCAGCACATCACCGGCCGAAGTGCCTTCCCGCAACAACTGCTCCGGTTCGAGTCCCCCGTCGCGGGCTTGGCGCACCGCGCTGGCCATCATGGCGTCGGCCGCAGCCAGAGCCGGGTCTTGATCGGTTCCACGCCGGGAAAAAATCCGCGGGATCGGGTTGACCTTGTTGAGCACGTGGGTGAGCACCACCTTGGTCCCGAGCTGGCTTGAAATGGCAAAAGCCACTTCCTGAGCCGAACGTGACGAGGGCGTTCCGGTGACCGGCACGATCACCCGGGCGAAGGCCGCAGGCAGGGGTCGGGTCAGCCCGCGAGCCCGACGAACAATAACCACCGGCGTCACCGCGTCGAGCAGCAGACGATCCACCATCGGTGAATAGAGCACCCCTTCGTGGCGTTCGGCCACGCCAACCACCACGACGCCGTACCCCAGCCGCGACTCGGCCACGATGGCATCCGCGATCCCACCGGATACCACGTTGCGCTGATCGACTTCACGTTCATCAAAGACCGCCTCCAGCACCGACAGGTCCGGTTCGGGATTGTCAACGGTGAGGATCGTGACCGGAGCTTCTTTCGGCCAGGCGAACTGCACGAGTTGGGCCGCGGCGATCGAAGCTGGGCCACCTTGGGATGCCAGCAGCAGCCGCGATGAGGTGACCACCGTGTTACGGGCCAGCGCCTCTTCGCGGTCTAGTCGCTCCTGCTCGTCGGCCGAACCCCGCCAGTCGCGCACCACGATCCGCAGGCTTACCGCCGCGAAGATAGAGGTCACCAGCGGCACGATCACGATCACCGTGTAGGCGGTTTCGGTGAACACCCCCAACGACAAACCGACCGATGCGATCACGATTTCCAGCGCACCACGAGCGTTGAGTCCAGCACCGAGCGCCGTCGCGGCTCGGGCCGACTGCCCGGCGAGGCGAGCACCCAAGAACGCTCCCGCGAACTTGGCCACGATGGCTACCGCCAGCACCAGTCCCGTCCACATCAGCGCCCGGTCGTTGGCCAGCAACCCCAGATCAACCCGCAATCCCGCGGTCGCGAAGAACACCGGGGCCAGGAACGTTCCGGTAAGCGACTCAAGGTGATGGAGGACTTCGGGTTGCTGGAAGCGGGAACGATGCAACACCACACCGGCCACGAACGCCCCGAGCACTGCTTCAATTCCAAGCGCTTGGGTGGCGACACCAAACACCAGCATGGTGACCACCACAACCGTCATCGCCCCCGCCACATCCGGCCCGTCACGACGCACCCAGCGCAGCGCACGATCCACGCCACGTTGCCCGATGGTCATGGCCAACGCCACGAAGACGGCGAGGCCACCGACGGTGCGGACGATTCCGAACATCGAGATGGAACCCGAGGTGGCAAAGCCAGTGAAGATCGCCAGCATCACCCAGCCCACAACGTCGTTGGCCATGCCTGCCGCCACCGTGATCTGACCGAAGTCGCGCCGCATCAAACCAAGTTCGGACAGGATCTTGGCGATCACCGCTAACGCCGAAACGGACAACGCTGCCGCCACAAACAGGGCGAACACGACTCGTTCGGTGCCCGTCCCAACGAAGGAATCCGGCAGGTACCAGGCGATCCCCAACCCGCCAAGCAACGGGACGACCAGGCTGAACCCGGTCACCAACGCGGCCGCCCGACCGAGCCGGCTAATGAGGCCGAGGTCGGTTTCGAATCCGGCGGTCACCAGCAACAACGCCACCCCCAGCCAACTCACGGCTAAGAGGGCACCGGAACTGATCTCGTGATCGGGAAGGAACCAGTCAAAGCCTTCAGGCCAGATCCGGCCAAAGATCGAAGGACCGAGGATCACCCCAGCCGCGAGCTGGCCGATCACCGATGGAAGGTTTGCTCGCCGCAGCAGCGCCCCGCAGACCCGGGCGAAACAGACCAGCACCAGCAGCTGCGTCCAAAACACCAACAGTTCGTGTTCATCAAGTGGCGTCAACATGCGTTACCTCCCAACCTCGATCAGAACCGGAGCGTGATCCGATGGCGGATCGTCTTTGGGTCCTTTGCGTTCATTGCGATCCACCACCGCCGCAGTCGTTGCATCGGCGACCGACCGGGACGTCATCAGGAGATCGATCCGCAGTCCCTGTTTCTTGTGGAACGCCCCACCCCGATAGTCCCACCAGGAATACAACCGTTCGTCGCCGTGATGCTCACGAAACACATCGTGAAGCCCCCAGCTTTCCAACGCCGCGATTCGATCTCGTTCCGCGGCGCTGACATGGGTTTGCCCTTCGAAACGTTTCGGATCCCAGACGTCGCGGTCGTCGGGCGCGATGTTGAAGTCGCCACAGACGACGATGTCATCGCTGGGCTGGCACTGACCATCGAGATCGCCGAGTAGTCGGTCAAGCCAGCGCAACTTGTACTGGTAGTGGTCGTCGTCGAGCGACCGGCCGTTAGGCACGTAGCAGCAGGCCACCCGAACCCCGCCACAGGTCGCCCAAGCAATCCGGGCGTCAACGTCGGGGGCTGCTCCATCACCAAACCCGGCGATCGGATTCTCCAAACCAACCCGACTGAGTATGGCCACCCCATTCCAGCGGCCCTCGCCGTGATGGATGCTCTCGTAACCCAATGATTGGAAGGTCATAGCCGGGAACGCCTCGTCGGCCATCTTGGTCTCCTGCAGGCAAAGAACATCGGGCTCGAATGCTTCAAGCCAGCGTTGAACCCGAGCGAGTCGAGCGTTGAGCGAGTTCACGTTCCAGGTAACGATGCGCACCCGCCGGACCCTAGTACTTCTAGACGTATGCTGAGGCCCGTGACTGTCACTGATCCTGCTGACCTTGGACCGAATGCCTGGCTTGTTGAGGAGATGCAGGCCCGCTGGCTGGCCGACCCAGCAAGCGTGGACATCACCTGGCGTGAACTCTTCGAAGGGAACGGCACCGGTGCACCCGCCGCGAGTGCGCCGACCCACACCGAGCCCATCGACGTTCCTTCTACCGAAGTTCGGGGTACCGACGAGCAAACCGTTCACCGCGCCGACACTTCTGAAACCACCGGCAGCACCAACCCAGCCGCCCCGGTAGCCGCTCCCGTTGACGCCCCGGCGAACGCCCAACCGATCCGCGGTGCCGGTGCCCGCATCGTCGCCAACATGGAAGCGTCGCTGAGTGTTCCGACCGCAACCAGCTTTCGACAGGTCCCGGCCAAGCTGCTCGAAGTCAACCGCAAGATCATCAACGGTCATCTCGGTCGCAAACTCACCGGCAAAGTTTCGTTCACGCATCTGATCGGCTTTGCCGTGGTTCGCGCCATTGCCGATTCGGCCCCGGCGATGAACAACAGTTTTCATGCAGGCTCCGACGGCAAACCTCAGGTGGTAGCCAACCCCCACATCGGACTCGGTATCGCGATTGATCTCGAAAAGGCCGACGGCAGCCGCACCCTGTTAGTTCCCTGTATCCGGCAAGCCGAATCGCTGGACTTCCGCGAGTTCGTCGACGCCTACGACGATCTGGTGCGTCGCGCCCGCGAGAACCAACTCGGAGTCGACGACTTCGCCGGCACCACCGTGAGCCTGACCAATCCGGGCACGATCGGAACGTTGCAGTCCGTACCGCGGTTGATGCCCGGGCAGGGGCTCATCGTCGGGGTCGGCTCGCTTGCGTTCCCCGCCGAGTTTGAGGCCGCCGATCCGTCAAAGCTCGCCGAGCTTGGCGTGTCGAAGGTGATCACGATCACCTCGACCTACGACCATCGCATTATTCAAGGCGCCGAGTCCGGGACGTTCCTCAGCAAGGTTCACGACTTGCTGCTGGGCGAAGACGACTTCTACGTCAAAGTGTTCCGCTCGCTTGATGTCCCCTACGAGGCGGTGAAGTGGCGCCGCGACGTCAACCCGATCGGGCAGGACACGGCCTTGCTAGAAAAGCAGGCCAAAGTGAACCAGCTGATCAACATGCATCGGGTTCGCGGCCACCTGATCGCCGACCTTGACCCGCTACAGGTCAAAGAACCGGTGATGCATCCCGAACTCGACCCCGCCACCTACGGGTTGACCATCTGGGACCTTGACCGTTCGTTCCTTACGGGTTCTTCGACCGGGATCTACGCATTGGTTGGCGGGCAACTGCAGATGCCATTGGGGGAACTGCTCGGTGTCCTGCGCGACGCCTACTGCCGGACCATCGGCGTCGAATACATGCACATTCAAGATCCGGTCGAGAAACGCTGGATGCAGGAGCAGTTAGAAGGAGCTGACCGCACGCTCAGCAACGACGAACAACGCCATATCCTCGGCCGCCTCAACGCCGCCGAAGCGTTAGAAACCTTCCTCGGCACCAAGTACGTCGGCCAGAAGCGATTTGGGATCGAAGGGGCCGAGTCGGTGATTCCGCTGCTCGATGCGGTGCTCGGAGCCGCTGCCGATCAGGGCATGTCCGAAGCTGTTTTGGGGATGGCCCACCGCGGTCGGCTCAATGTTTTGGTCAACATTGTTGGCAAAACCTACGCCCAGCTGTTTTCCGAGTTCGAGGGTTCGGTCAGCACCGAAGTCACGATGGGATCTGGTGACGTCAAATACCACCTCGGGCAGTCCGGAACGTTCGTTAGCCGCGCCGGAAACGAGCTGCCGCTGGAATTGGCCGCCAACCCATCCCACCTTGAGGCAGTCAACCCAGTGGTGCTCGGCACGGTCCGGGCCCGCATGGACGAAATCGATCCGGTGGAAGGCCAACCCGAATATCCGGTGTTGCCGGTGCTGATCCACGGTGACGCCGCGTTCGCGGGTCAAGGCGTGGTGGCCGAAACTCTCAACCTGTCACAAATCCGCGGGTATCGGGTCGGTGGTTGTGTGCACATCATCATCAATAACCAGGTCGGTTTCACCAGCACCCCCGATGTCGCCCGAAGCTCCGAATACTCAACCGACGTCGCCAAGATGATTCAGGCGCCCATCTTCCATGTCAACGGTGACGACCCGGAGGCCTGTGTTCGGGTTGCCCGGATGGCGTTCGAGTACCGGCAGACCTTCAACAAGGACGTGGTGATCGACATGATCTGCTACCGGCGCCACGGCCACAACGAAGGCGACGACCCTAGTTACACCCTGCCCGAGATGTACCGGCGTATCGAAGCTCGCCCTTCGGTTCGGGAGATCTACACCGAGTCGTTGGTGAAACGCGGGGACCTCACCGCAGCGGAGGAAGAAGCAGCACTGGCAGATTTCCGGGCGCGGTTGCAGACGGCGCTTGACACCACCCGGGAGTCCGCGGCGGTGGCTCCGGTGCGGGCCCAGATACCTAATGCGCCCACCGGGGTACTTCCTCACCTGGCGACCGCTATCAGCCGAGATTCGGTCGACCGGGTCTACGCCGCGCTCAACTCGGTTCCTGAAGGTTTCGTCCTTCATCCCAAACTGGCTCAGCAGTTTGCCGCCCGCCATTCGATGTTCGAAGGCGGCGAGGTGGATTGGGCGTTGGGGGAAGCGTTGGCCTACGGCAGCCTCCTGCTCGACGGAACCTCCATTCGTCTCGCCGGTCAGGATTCGCGGCGCGGCACCTTTAGCCACCGCCATTCGACGTTGGTCAATTACGAAACCGGTGAGGAATTCACTCCGCTGACCACCCTCA
>JAFMKU010000065.1 GCA_017852795.1 Candidatus Neomicrothrix sp. | reverse complement strand
TCTCGGGGACCGGCAGGCACTGGACGCACGGGTCGACGAAGCGGTGCCGCAGCTACCATTCTCCCCGGCGAAGCGGCCCGCAGGAACGCCACCCGACTCCCGGCCCAGCGCCACGCTGCCCAGTCGCAGAGTTCCAACATGGTCTCGCTCGGACCAATACCGCTGAGTTTGCTCAACTCGCTCAGACGGTGGGCCGATTCGGCACGCCCACCGAACCCGGTGACCCAGCCGGCAACCCGGCGGCCCGCTAACGGGATCCGCACCATTGAACCGATCGTCAACCGGTCGGCCCGGCCATCGGCAAACCACGCTTCGGGGATCAGATAGTCGAACTCCCGGTCGATTTTGGGAACGTCGGGCAGCACCCGAACCCGCCGGGCTGGATCAACTTCGAGGTCCTGAAGGCTGGGAGAAACTGGTGCCGGTGAGACGTCGTGAAGCGCAAGCCGCCCCTGACCCCGCCCGTCAGCGTGCTGGTCTGGTTCAGAGTCCGAGCGCGGACTTGAGCTCATCGACCCGGTTGGTCTGCTCCCAAGGGAAATAGCCATCGACGGCATCCCGGCCGAAATGCCCGTAGGCCGCGGTGCGGCGGTAAATCGGGCGCCGCAAATCAAGGTCGCGCATGATCGCGGCAGGGCGAAGATCGAAGACGTCGTCAACGGCTTTGACGATCGCTTCCTGCTCCACCGTTTCCGTGCCAAACGTTTCCACCAGGATCGACATTGGTCGGGCCATACCGATGGCGTACGCCACCTGCACTTCGCATCGAGATGCCGCTCCGGATGCCACCACGTTCTTGGCTACCCAGCGGGTGGCGTAGGCTGCGGAACGGTCCACTTTCGACGGGTCCTTGCCGGAGAATGCGCCGCCGCCGTGCCGGGCCATGCCTCCGTAGGTGTCGACGATGATCTTGCGGCCGGTGAGTCCGGCGTCGCCGACCGGGCCGCCGATCACGAACCGGCCGGTTGGGTTAACGAACACTTCGTAGTCGTCGTCGGCGAATTCGGCTGGGATCACCGGCCGGATCACGTGCTCGATGAGATCGGGACGAATCATGGTGTCGCGATCGATGCCGTCGTTGTGTTGGGTGGAAACCAGCACCGTCTTGAGCCGGATCGGGCGGTTGCCTTCGTATTCGAACGTGACCTGCGTTTTGGCGTCAGGGCGCAGATAAGGAATGGTTCCGGCCTTGCGAACCTCGGCGTGGCGTTCCGCCATGCGATGGGCGAGGTGGATCGGCAGCGGCATCAACGCGTCGGTTTCGTCGCAGGCAAACCCAAACATCATGCCTTGGTCGCCAGCACCTTGAAGGTCGAGGTCGTCGAGTTCGCCCGCCTGACCGGACCGGACTTCCTCGGAGGCTGTAACGCCTTGAGAAATGTCTGGGGACTGCTCGTCGATCGTGACCATCACCCCGCAGGTGCTGCCGTCGTATCCAAACGATTCGCGGTCGTACCCGATTTCGTTGATGGTGCGGCGAACCGTGCCCGGAATGTCGACGTAGGCCTGAGTGGTGATCTCGCCAGCGACGACCGCCAAACCGGTGGTCACCAACGTTTCGCAGGCCACTCGACTCATCGGGTCCTGCGCCAACATCTCATCAAGGATCGCGTCCGAGATCTGATCAGCCATCTTGTCGGGATGGCCTTCAGACACACTCTCGGAGGTAAAGCTCCAGCGTTTCACAGCAACTCCTAGCGTCGTTCGGAAAGCAACGATACGGCAGCGTCAAGGACCCGCCGTGCGACCTCACGCTTTTCGGTGAGGGCAACGTCTACATGCGAACCATCAGCGAGGAGAATCACTACCTCATTGGTGGCGTGCTCGAAGCCTACTTGTGGCTTGGACACGTCATTGGCCACGATGGCGTCAAGGTTCTTGGCGGCCAGTTTCGATTTTGCGTTGGCCAGCAGGTCGTTGGTCTCGGCCGCGAACCCGATCACTACCTGATCTGGGCGTTTGGCCGCACCAAGTGAAGCCAAAATGTCCTCGGTCGCAACGAGCTGCACCGGCGGAGGACCGTCACCTTTTTTGAGTTTGCCATCGACGCGTTGCTCGGGACGGAAATCGGCTACCGCCGCGGCCATCACGATGACGTCAGCGGCGGGAGCTTCCGCGGCACAGGCCGATGCCATCTCCGCCGCGGTTTCTACCGCCACGACCCGAACCCCGGCCGGAGCGGTGTCGGGTCGGGTGGTGATCAGCACCACTGAAGCACCGCGGTTTCGAGCTTCGCTGGCGATGCAATGGCCTTGACGGCCTGATGAACGGTTACCGATGTAACGGACGGCGTCGATCGGTTCGCGGGTGCCACCGGCGGTCACCAGCACCGTCTGCTGTTGAAGGTCGCCAGCGCTCAGAACCGCTTCCACCGCGGCCAGGATCGTCGCTGGTTCAGCCAACCGGCCATGCCCGAGGTCGCCACCCGCTAGCCGTCCGCTTTCCGGTGGGACGATTACCACTGACCGGTCGGCCAACACGGCCAAGTTTTCTTGGACCGACGCCTGCTCCCACATTTCGGTGTGCATCGCCGGACAGATCATCAGCGGGGCTCGACTGGCCAGAATGGTGGCGGTCAACAGATCTGCTGATCGACCGGTGCGCACGTCGCTGATAATCCGGGCGGTGGCCGGACAGACCAGGATCAGATCGGCTGACTGACCCAGCCGAGTGTGCGGGATCGGGGTTTCAGGATCGTCCCACAACCGGGTTCGGGCCGGTTCGGAAGCCAACGCCGAGAACGTTGTTTCGCCGACCATCCGCAACGCGCCGTCGGTCAGGACCGGGGTGACGTGGGCTCCGGCATCGACCAGGCGACGGCAGACCTCCACCGCCTTGTAGGCCGCGATTCCGCCCGTAACCCCAAGGACAATTCGACGGCCCGCGAGCGTGGTCATCGGCGGCGTTGGGTCAGGCCGATTCGTCGCCGAGTTCAGCGGCGGCAGCAGCTTCTGCGGCGGCGAGCGCCGCGGCATGCGCCTCGGCTTCGGGATCAATCTCGATCGCCACGATCTTGTTGGCCGCGATTTCCTCAAAAGCCATCGACAACGGTTTCGCCGCCGTTGAGGTCACCTGCGGGGGCACATTCGAGCCTTCAGACTGGCCGAGTTGCCCGATGTAGCTGGTGATCTCTCGAGAACGCTTAGCCGAGAGCGAAACGAGTCGAAATTTCGATCCGGTCTCCTCGAGAAGGGTCTCGATGGAGGGGTTCATCATCGTGTCGTAGCCGTGAGCCATGATCTGGGTCTCCGTTCCGGTTTCGGTACGAAAGGCTATCAGCCGGACTTGGCAGAGCGACGCGCGCAGATCATCGACGCAATCTCGTCAACCGTGCCCTGAAGGTCATCGTTGATCACGAACGTCATCGGCAGCTTGGTTGCCCGGTCCCGTTCATCGATGGCTTTGGCAAGCCGGGCGTTGACGTTCTCCTCCGAATCGCCTCGCCCCCGAAGCCGACGAACTTGTTCGTCTGGCGACGGGGCATCGACGAAAATCAGAAGCGCTTCGGGATACCGGGACCAAACCTGTTCGGCCCCGTGCACGTCAATCTCGAAAACCACATCGCAGCCCGTTGGTGGTTCGGGCACCGGCGTGCCTTGCAGATAGTCGAGGAACTCGACCCATTCCAGAAACCCACCGTCGTCGACCCGACCTAGAAACGTTTCTCGATCGGTGAAATGGTAAGCATCGGCCGCTTCACCGTGACGACGGGCCCGGGTGGTCCAACTCTGTGAGAGCCAGAGCTGATCGTCGGCGGCGAGTAGCTCACGAACGAGGGTTCCTTTGCCTACCCCGCCCGGACCGGAAATGACGATCACGAGCCGGTCGCGAAGATCCTGCATCTCAGTCGAACGCCTCCAGTAGCTTGGCCCGCTGCACGCGACCCAACCCGCCGATCCGCCGGTTCTCGGCGATCCCAATCGCGGTCATCGTGCGGCGGGCTTTGACTTTGCCAACCCCCGGGAGAGCCTCAAGCACCGTCAGCACTTTGGTTTTCGCTACTCGCTCATCCCCGTCGGCCCTGTCCAAGACTTCAGCCAACGTAATGAGTCGCTGTTTCAACTCGTTTTTCAACTCCGCTCGGGCCCGTCGAGCATCGGTGGCCTTCGCCAGCGCGGCCCGGCGAGCGTCGTCATCACGTATCGGTGGCGTTGCCATGAGGCGAGACCATAGCCGACGTTGTTCAGCTCTCGCCCACTGCGAACCGGTGCAGGCGAACCGCGGCCGCTACCGGGTCATCGGCCCGGGTTACTGCCCGACCAACCACGAGCAAATCTGACCCGTCGGCGAGAGCCTGAGCCGGCGACGCCGCCCGAGCCTGATCATCGGTCGAGTCGCCGGGAAGGCGAATACCGGGCGTAACCCGGAGCAGGTTCGAGTTGGTTCCAGCCACCACCGCCAAATCGCTCACTGCGCAGACCACTCCGGCACACCCCGCCGCCGCGGCGAGTTCAACCCGGGCCCCCAACGTCGCAGCCGGGGCTTCCTGGTCGCTGGTGAGCACGGTGATCGCCAGCGACTGCGGAGCGGCCAAGCCGGCACGTTCGGCACCTTCGGCCAGGCCCTGAACCCCAGCCTGGAGCATGTCGTGACCACCGCTGGCATGCATGGTTAGGTACTGAACCCCAAACGCACCCAGCACCCGCGCCGCCCGACCCACCGTGGTGGGAATGTCATGGAGTTTCAGATCGAGAAAGACCCGATAACCCATGTCGCTGACCGCGCCGATCGCTTCCGGTCCCGCCGCCGAAAACAGTTCGAGCCCGATCTTGGCCACCCCGAAATAGCTACGCAATGACCGGCCGAGGCGAAGCGCCGCCACCAGATCGTCCATGTCGAGTGCCAACGCCAAACGGTCGCGTACCTCGGGATGGATCTCAGTTTCGGTCATGGGCCCCTCCGATCAGTTCCGACACGGACTGCACACCGTGCCGGTCACACCATTTTTCAAAGTCGTTCAGGATCTTGCGGGGTGCGCGCGGATCAGCGAACGTCGCGGTGCCAACCTGCACTGCCGATGCCCCCGCGAGCAGGAACTCGACCACATCGGCACCGCTGGATACCCCACCCACTCCGATGATCGGCAGGTCAGGCCGCGCTTCGTGCACGTCGTAGACGGCGCGCACCGCCACCGGATGCATGGCGGCACCGGACAACCCACCTCGTCGAGCACCGAGCACCGGTCGGCGGGTTTCCACGTCGATCACCATGGCCAGAAGGGTGTTGGTCAGCACCACCGCTTCGGCTCCGGCATCGGCTGCTGCGCTGGCAATCTCGGCAAGATCAGCGGCGTTTGGGCTCAGCTTCGCCCAGCGGGGACGCCCCACCGCCGCGGTTGCGGCCATGACCTCGGCAGTGGCGTTCGGGCAATGGGCAAACATCCGGCTGCGGTCTTCCAAGTTGGGACAAGAAACGTTGACTTCAACAGCAACGACGCCTTCGGGCGCTTCCGCGAGGGCTTCGGCGGCTTGCCGGTACTCGTCAACGCTTCCACCCCAGATCGAGGCCACCACCGCAGCACCCGTGTCGAGCAATGGTGGTAGGTCGTGAGCCAACCAGTGAGCCACCCCTTTGCCCTGCAAGCCAACACTGTTCACCATGCCCGACGAAGTGGGGTGCACCCGTGGGGCCGGGTTCCCGGGCCAGTCACCGGCTTTCATTGACTTCACCACTACCGCTCCGAGCGAAGCGGGGTCGAGGTAGCGAGCAAATTCGGCACCATGTCCCGCGGTGCCCGACGCGGTTAGTACCGGTGCTCGCAGGGTCAACGACCCGACGGTGGTGGACCGGTCGATCACGATCCGCTGAGCTCCTCGACCGACACGCCACGGTGGTATTCCTGCAGGCTCCGCACCGTCAACGGGTAGCGACGACGATCCTGCATACCGCGGGCTGCGGCCAGCGCCGCCGCTCCGGTGGTCAACAGCGGAACACCTACCCGTCCGGCTGCGGCCCGGATGTGGTCGCCATCGGCCCGAGGTCCACGACCCCGAGGCGAGTTGATCACCAACTGGACCGAACCACGGTCGATGAGATCAACCGCGTTTTCTCCTTCGTCGTCACCGAGTTTGGCCACCCGATGGGCGACCGATACTCCGGCCTGCGTAAGCGCGTCGGCGGTACCGCCAGTAGCGGCAATCGCGAACCCGAGGTCAACCAGCAGGCGTGCTGCTTCGACACCGACTTCTTTGTCGCGGTCAGCGAGCGAAAGAAACACCGTTCCTTGGTCAGGGAGTCGAGTTCCTGCCGCGAGCTGCGACTTGGCGAACGCCAAACCGGGGGTTAGGTCGATGCCCATCACTTCGCCGGTCGAGCGCATCTCGGGGCCCAGCACGGCATCGGCTTCCGGGAACCGGTTGAACGGCATCACCGCTTCTTTGATCGAGACATGGTCGCCACCAACCCGGTCCCTCATCAGACCCTCAGCCCGCAACTCGTCAAGCGTCGCCCCCACCATCACCCGGCTGGCGACCTTGGCCAACGGAACTCCGGTGGCTTTGGCCACAAACGGCACGGTGCGACTGGCCCGAGGGTTCGCTTCGATCACGAACACCTGGTTGCCTTTCACTGCGTACTGCACGTTGATGAGCCCCTGAACCGAAAGCGCTTCGGCGATCTTCAAGGTGTAATCCTCGATGACCGCAATGGTTTCCGGCGACAACCGGGTGGGGGGGATTACACAGGCCGAGTCACCAGAATGCACACCCGCTTCTTCGACGTGTTCCATGACCGCGCCGATCACCGCGGCTCCGGTGCGATCCCGGATGGCGTCCACGTCAACTTCGGTGGCGTCCTCCAAGAAGCGGTCTACGAGCACCGGGCGTTCGGTTGAAAGGCCACCTTCTTTGCCGAGCGATCCGAACCCGGCCAGTTCGGCCATCGCCCGACGCAGATGATCGTCGTCGTAGACGATTTCCATGGCCCGACCACCGAGCACGTAGGACGGCCGAACCAGCGCCGGATACCCAATACGGCTGGTGATCTCGAGCGCCTCATCGGCGTTGACCGCGGTGCCGCCCGCCGGTTGCGGGATCTCTAGTCGGGCACACAAGGCGTTCCATTGCTCGCGGTCCTCGGCCAAGTCGATCGAGGACGGCGGGGTGCCGAGCACCAGTTCCGCTGGGAGCTGATCAGCGAGTTTGAGCGGTGTCTGCCCTCCAAGGCTGACAATGACGCCGATCGGCTGCTCGCTTTCGATGATGTCCATCACGTCTTCGTAGGTGACCGGCTCGAAATACAGCCGATCCGAAGTGTCATAGTCGGTGGACACCGTCTCCGGGTTGCAGTTGACCATGACCGTCTCGAAGCCGGCGTCACGCAACGCGAAACTGGCATGGACGCAGCAATAGTCGAACTCGATTCCTTGACCAATCCGGTTCGGTCCCGAACCGAGGATCACGACCCGCGGCCGTTCACCGGGCCGGACTTCGTCGGTGTCTTCGTAGGTCGAATAGTGGTAGGGCGTTGACGCTTCGAACTCTGCGGCGCAGGTATCGACCGTCTTGAACGTGGTCCGAACTCCCGCCGCGAGTCGAGCGGCGCGCACGTCGTTTTCTGGCACCTGCCACAGGTACGCGAGTTGAGCGTCAGAAAAACCCAGCTGTTTGGCTCGTTTGAAATCTCGACGGCTGATGGTTTCCAGCGAACAGGTCTCCAGATGGGCTCGTTCCTCGGTGATCATCAACATCTGGTCCAGGAACCACGGATCGACTTTGGTCGCGGCGTGGAGATCGTCAACGCTGACCCCCCGGCGCAGCAACGCTTCGAGCTGGAACGGGCGGTCTGGGGTGGCTACCGAGGCCCGGTCGAGCAGTTCGTGATCGTCGAGGTCGGCAAACACCTGCTCTGCGGGATCGGCGTTGAGACCGAACCGTCCCTGCTCTAGGGACCGCAGCGCTTTTTGTAGCGACTCGGGGAAGGTCCGGCCGATCGCCATGACTTCACCCACCGATTGCATCGAGGTACCGAGCACACCGCTGGTCCCCGGGAACTTCTCAAAAGCCCAGCGTGGGATTTTGGTCACGACATAGTCGATCGACGGCTCGAAACTGGCCGGGGTCATCTTGGTGATGTCGTTTGGAATCTCATCAAGGGTGTAGCCGATCGCCAATTTGGCGGCGATTTTGGCGATCGGAAACCCGGTGGCTTTGGAGGCCAACGCCGAACTGCGACTCACCCGAGGGTTCATCTCGATGATGACCTGACGGCCGTCTTCAGGGTTCACCGCCCATTGCACGTTCGAACCACCGGTTTCCACACCGACCCGACGGATGCAGGCGATGCTGTTGTCACGCATCTGCTGGTATTCCACGTCGGTCAGGGTTTGGGCGGGGGCGACGGTGATCGAATCACCGGTGTGGACCCCCATCGGGTCAAGGTTTTCGATCGAGCAGATGATGACGCAGTTGTCGTTACGGTCGCGCATCACCTCCAGTTCGTATTCCTTCCACCCTTTGATCGACTCTTCGATCAGAATCTCCGAAATCGGGCTGGACTCGATCCCGTAGCGGGCCATCGCTTCGAACTCTTCAGGGGTGCTGGCGATTCCGGTTCCTCGACCACCCAGGATGTAGGCGGGACGGATGATGACCGGAAGTCCCACTTCGTCCATGACCTGGCGAGCGTCTTGCATGTTGTGGGCGATTCCGGAACGGGCAACTTCCAGACCAATTTCCTGCATCGCTACCTTGAACCGTTCGCGGTCTTCGGCGGTGGCGATCGCTTCGGCGTCGGCCCCGATGAGTTCCACCTCGTACCGGTCAAGAACACCTGCGGTTTGGAGTTCCATCGCCAAGTTCAGCCCGGTCTGGCCGCCCAAGGTGGGAAGCACCGCGTCGGGGGCTTCTTTTTCGATGATCTTTTCGAGGATGGCCACGTCGAGCGGTTCAACATAGGTGGCGTCGGCAAAATCGGGATCGGTCATGATCGTCGCCGGGTTCGAGTTGGCGAGGATCACCCGGTAACCCTCTTCTTTGAGCACTCGGCAGGCTTGCGTTCCTGAGTAATCAAATTCGCAGGCTTGACCAATCACGATCGGTCCCGAGCCGATGATCAAAATCGATTGGAGATCGGTGCGTTTCGGCATCAGGCAACCTTCCCGTCGTAGCGGTCCATCATTTCCGCAAACTGGTCGAAGAGGTATCGACTGTCGTGCGGACCAGGCCCCGCTTCCGGGTGATACTGCACGCTGAAGGCCGGGTATTGGTGGGAGACCAGACCTTCCAACGCTCCGTCGTTGAGACAGACATGCGTTTCGGTGACGTTGGGAACCGACCCCGCCTCCACCGCGAAGTTGTGGTTCTGCGCAGTGATTTCTACTTTGCCGGTCCGGGTGTCCTGCACCGGCACGTTGCCGCCGTGATGGCCGAACTTCATCTTGAACGTCCGACCGCCGAGCGCCAGCGACAGGAGCTGGTGGCCGAGGCAGATACCAAAGATCGGCACCTGTCCCAGCAGTTTGGGAAGTTCGTTGACGATCGGGCCGGCCTGTTCGGGATCGCCGGGGCCGTTGGACAGAAACACTCCGTCAGGGTTCATGGCCAGCACTTCGGCCGCCGGGGTGCTGGCTGGCACGACTGTCACCGTGGCGAGTTCACCCAACGCCCGCAGCATCGTGGCTTTCACCCCAAAGTCGTAGGCCACAACCCGGCGCGGACCGTTGCCGACCACATAGGGCTGGGCGGTGGTGACCAAGCTCACAAGATCAACCCCCGCCGTTCCCGATTCGTGTTGGGCCGCCGCCAGCAACGTGGCCTGATCAACCGCGCCAAACGCACCCGACATGGCGCCTGAGTCACGAAGGTGACGGGTCAACCGTCGAGTGTCGATACCGGCGATCCCGGCGAGTTGGTGACGACGCAGGAACGTGTCGAGGTGTTCTTCGCTGCGCCAGTTGCTTTGACGCCGGGCCAAGTCACGAACGACCAC
>JAFMKU010000112.1:5394-10031 GCA_017852795.1 Candidatus Neomicrothrix sp. | reverse complement strand
CAGTCTCTGGGCGACGAATGCGCCAGACTTCTCCACCCATCTTCCGAGCCCACTCGGCCTCGAAAGGAAATCTCAAATCGTCGATCACAATCGTGGCTTGGTAATCAGCCATGGCCTTGATCTGCCTCTCGACTACCTCCACCCAGACCAGCTGACCAAACAGCTGCTTAGCCGCCTCACCCACTGACTGGTAGACTGGCCGGATAATTTCTTTCCGGTCGTCAGCATGATTGCCGAAGATCTTTCGGACCTCAGACTTGATGGCGTCCGCGAATGAGAACCGATAACAGCTCGGCCCAATGATGTGTTGCAGCTGCTCAGCAGCCGTGGTCTTTCCGGACCGTTTCTTTCCACAAATTGCGATTAGGTGTTTCATAAAATTAGGTAAGGGGGACGCACTCGCGCCCCCCAGCTGACGAGGTTCATCAAGCCTAAATTGAGAATCTTTCTATCATTTCTCATTAATGTCCTCGTCAGTTCGCGGATCTGCGAAATCTCCTCGGACAGCGGCGAAGTGAGTGTTGCGGTCAGTGATGATCAACCACTCACCATTGTCCTCTCGCCACGCCACCGCCCAGTGCTCAGCCCCATACCGCCGCGAATCGTCCTTGGCTTGATTCACAGCGGCACGGAGGTTGAGTTTGTTAGTGCGTTTGACCTCCCAGTGGATCGGCAGATCGGGGCAATGGATGTCTGGGCTCGGAAGACCATCCGGCGTTTTGCCGGAATATTGACTGCCGCGATACGCCGTAAATCCTTCGTCGCGTAACACGCCAGCCCATTCGCGCTCGCCCCGTTTGCCCTTGTCCCGGGAGTTGACCATGATCAAAAGGGAGGCTCGTTCCTCGCGGCTTCCTGACCAGCTTCGACTCGTTTCTGAATCTGAATGGTCAGCTGTTTTTCACCGGTCTCGGACTGGTTCACCCAGCCAGAGAAACTAATGATGTCGCCTTTCTTCAGATCCTCGAGAACCTCGACTTTGCCATTGCCATAGGCTGGCGCGTTTGGGTTCTCTGAGTTGTTTGGAAACATCCGAGCGGATGCCACTTTGAGGTATGTTGATTTTGGTTTTTGCGTAGTTTCCATCATGATGATTTCTTTAGTACTTTGATTGGTTTACCGGGCTCGATGTAATCACCCTCCAGCTGCTGGCCGGTTCTCAGCTGGTGGAGAGCTTGAAGTTGTTTGAGGTCCGGCTTCATGCACCGGAGCAGATCCTCAAGCGACACAGTGTCCTTGAGTGCTTGGTAAGCTTTGACGGGATTCACCTTTGAAGCCCCGGGGCGCATGTAGACCTTGATCCCGGGAACCTCGACGCCAGAATCAACCAGCTCCTTGAGCTTGTCTTTGACTCGGTCATGCATTTTAGCCACGAAGTCTAGGTCGTCTTTAAGGGCTCCTAACTTATCCGGATCACTCCAAGCAGCATCCCAGTCCGTCATCCACACTCGATAGAGTGGATCAAGCGTTTTGGGACACCCCTCGTAGTGCGCGCAGTACTTGCATTGCACGCCTACCTTGCGTTGACCCAGAGCAATGCGATGCAACAGCTCGTCAACCTTGTTAAACACTGCGGCACGAGAAAACTCATAGGTTTTGATGAGCTTGGTGTCCCAATAGACGAAGTGAAGAACGACATCGGTAATCTCGGTCCGCTCTTTTAAAATTGCAGCGGCGTAGCCGATAAGCTGAACCCACTGGTTCTCGTTACCTTGGCCACTCTTTCCGTCAGCGACATGGAGTGTGGTTCCATCGCTTTGCCAGACACAGTCTGCATAGCCCCAGTATTCCGGCTCGTCGTTTTCAACGCGGAGCTCCCACTCGATGTCAGCGCCTTGAGCCAGTTCATCAAGAGCCTCGAGCGCCCACTGAGCGCACGCCATCTCCTCGAAATCGTAGTCCTTTGGCAGATCCTCAGATTTACCCAGCTGCTCCCAATACTTGTGAATGCGTGTCCCTCGTTCAGCTGCTGAGCTGCTCCCGGGCGTGCTCTTAAAATCCGAGCACTCCCAGAGGAATGGCCACGAGCTGCAACCGAATGGGTGATGTTTTCTCTCGTCGCTCATAGGTCAACCGCATTAACAATGCGTTTTGCTGACATAACCTTTGGTCGTGAGACGACACCTCGAGGTGCATTGGGCACTGCTGAGTTGGCGTCATCGTCAGTCTCACTGGCAATACCAAGCATAGAAGCCAGCATGTATCGACGTAGATAGGTCATCACGCTGCCAATCTTCTGGGGATTGCTCCCATCACACGGCATCGACATGGTGCTCCTGACCGTGCTTCCGTTTTTAAAGCCGAGGACCGTGGTCATGTGCACTGTGTTTTGCTCAAACCGTGGAAGCTGCAAAACCGAGAAGCCAGCCTTGTTGTATGCCTTGCCCACTCCGTCAAGAATGTCGTCCAGCGTGGCATAGGGGCCATGGTGGCTTTTGCCCCTCTTAGGCACGGGTTTTAGATCGTTTTGCACGGCACTCATCGCCGCAAAGAGCTCGCCCAAGTCTTTCAAGGAACTCTTCTCGGTATGGTTGGTAGCGGTCTCTGGTGGATTTGCTTTGTCTGTAGTTTCGTTTTGCATTCAGAATACTTGTTCTATCTCGTTTCAGTTTGTCTGCTAGTATGAGTGTTGACTGAAAACCCATCGTCTCACTCAACACATCAATGATTGCCCATCGGGCGAAAAGGCCATCCCAGTGACGGCCCGGAGCCGTGACGCGGTCTGGTTTGATTTGTAGGGTTCGACAAGCCGCTTTCATCGCCAGTTTAAACTGCTTCTCGTAAGTCAGCTCCCGAAGCCCTTGTATGATTTCTGCTCGGTTCATCGCTTCACTCCGGCTGATTGCTCGTCGCTGTATCGGCTTCCAGAGAGGACGCACCCGAAGAGTGCTCCAACCAGAATTGCCGCAAATACGTATTCCATAGTCGTTCTAGTGTTTGGCCTCGGCTTTCCCCGTACCACGCCTCATGGTCGAGCGCCTTAGCGGTTTTATCAGTTATCAATATGTTGGCCATGTGTGTTTACAATGGTTAACATGCGTTTAACATCGCATGTGTAATGTTATAGTTCAAATAGAAATAATCGATGTGATACATTTTGTTGACATTGAGTGTGAGTCGTGCATGATAGGTGTACAGTTGTAACGATTTACAGTGTTATGGGACGCGATCCACACAAGAAAATGATAGGACTCTGGGTGCATGAGGACATGAAGCACGAGCTCTCCTCACTTGCAGCCGAAGAAAACCGGACCACATCAAACTTCATCGAGACGGTGCTCTTGAAGTATTTGAACGAGCGTAAGATTAAGGGTGGGACAAATGCTGTCCAACCAGAGGTATAGTGTCCAAAGGTTTCAGCTTTGATACTCTCGCAAATCGAGCCTTTCTCGGGTGTCCCGGGTAAGGCTCTTGTATTTCCTCTGCCTCGCACCACCCCAGTAACCGGATCTCTGGCCAGCCGGTTGCCAGAACGAATTTGAGCCCGGGCTTCAGCTCTCGAGGCAGCGCGATTAACCGGTCCCCTTTCCGGCTCCATTTGACCTCGATGTCCGGAGGGACATCGGGAACCCCTCTCAGCCCGTAGACCGCTCCGTTCCCCACGTAGATGTTCATGGCCAGCTCTGCTAGGTAAGACACCATGCGGTTCCGTATGGCTTGCGCCAGAGGCTGTCTGTCGAGCATCGGATTGACAGCAGACCGAGCCCCGGCTTTGGGGTTCTCCAAGACCGTGAGCCACATGTGCATCTGGGTAGCTGGGCTGAACTGTATCCGCATACAAAAAGAGGGACTCGCCCCCGTAAGAGCGAGCCCCTTGATTCCAAGTGCTAGTAACGAAACCTGACACTTCTTTCATGCGAAAGTCTGGTACAGTTAGTCAAGCCAGTATTTAAACCTCGACCGGTTTGGTATAATACATCAAGCCAGTATTCTAATTTCGACCGGTTTGGCTTCAATAAGATCCGCATAATACCGGCTCGTGATCTCCGGACTGTGATGCCCGAGATACTTCTGAGCCGCAAACAAGCCGATCTGAGTGGCCACATTCGCGCCGAAATACTTCCGGAGCTCGTGCAGACTCTTGGAGCCCGTGATGCCCTCTTCTCTAATGATCTTGGCCACGACATCGGGAGCCAACCTGTACCGGTTGGTGTATGCCCCGGGGATGATGTGGGTGTCACCCCTATCAAACTCCCTTAGGTGGGCAACCTGAGCCTCTGAGAGAGGTACTAACCGCGACTTGCCGCTCTTGGGCGTGAAATCCTCGGTCTGCTGAACTCTGATCCCGTTAGACTCAACCCAGCTCCATCGAGCTGCTGCCAGCTCTCCGCGCCTTAGCCCGGCATGTAAGCTAAGGAAATACGCGAGGTAAGCAGCTGGCTGGATTGTCTTCAGCTTCTCGCATCGGCCCACAATGCGGACCATGGATTCTTTTTTGTCGGCTACCGTGTATTGAGGCATCCGCACCGGGATCGGCTTCACCTTTTTGAACTCTGCGATGCAGTCCGGCACGGTGTCGTAAGTCTGAAGCATCCGGTCAGACCAGAACTGACGAGCCGACCTGAGAATGGTGTTCGCAGTGATCGCGGCTGCTGATCGCTTAGCATTGGTGAGACCCTCGAGCCTAACGCGCTGGA
>JAFMKU010000112.1:0-5384 GCA_017852795.1 Candidatus Neomicrothrix sp. | reverse complement strand
ACGTGATCGCAGCTGATTTGGTGAAGACATCTTCGACCAATGACCTCTCGTTCTCACCGATTGTTTTGAGGTAAAGCCGGGTCAGTTGGATGGCGCACTTGACCGTGCGCTCGCGGCAATGAATGGCGTTTAATCGAAAATGATCGAATAAATGACTAACCCGGAATTCAGAGTCTTGGGCCTTGATGCGGCTCGTGATTTTCTCGATGCCAACTTCTAGCGCAAGCTTGCGATCAGATGTGCCGGTCGAGACTACGTGAGTTGTGCCCAGATGGGTTTTCTTGGCGTAGATCTTATTTCCACGCCGGAATAGGGTAACTGAGGGTGACGGTTTCATAGGTATTGCTACAGAAACCGTGACCGAGAAAGAAGTGGTACACCCGTAGGGAGTCGAACCCCAAACCTTCTGATCCGTAGTCAGCGGTTTCTGCAATGGAAGTTATACGTACGATGCTCAATCGGTGTCAACAGATATCTCTTTTACCGCTGACGCTTTGACCTTGCCCCGGGCTTTACTGCCATCAAACGGGTCGAGATTCTCCCCTAGCCCATTAGTCGCTATGACGGACTTTCGATGCTCACGAGCCGCATCTCGGCACGTATAAATGCAGACTAGATTTGCCGTGCCTTTCTGATATGTGACCTCGTAGGCTTTCATGCTACTTTTTGTGGCTCCCACTTGGCGTTTTTCCGGCGATTGTCATCAGCCCACAAGGGTTGAAGATTGCTATGATGAAAGCATTTTTTCTGTTCGCTAAGCTTGGTTAGGTCAAATGAAGCGCACGGCCTGATATGGTCGATATGTATCTCTCCGGCCATGAGCTTCTTGTATGTCATCCCCGACTTAAACTGCGACTTAAACTGCTCGATGAGCTCGTCAATCGAACACCCTAGCAGCTCTTCAGTTTTCATTGACACACTTATGCGTGATCCGCTCCTGACTACAGCTGTCCTAATCCTGTTCCTTAGCCGAACTGAAACCCGGAAGCCCAAATCACTGTTCAGCTTCTGTTGTCTCCACTTGCGAATCCTTGCTTTTACCTCTGGCTTTTTTCGACGAGCAAGCACCTCACTTCGATTGGCTAAATAGTTTTGACTTGCCAAAGCTTTCATCTCGTCTCGCCTTTCCGCGTATCGCTTCCGTAGGTATGCCTTTTTCTTTTCGTGCCACTCGGGGTCAGTTCTTCTCCTTTGCTTGCAGTAATTACGATTCCGTTTCTTCTCGCTAATTTTGCGACACTCTTTGCACGTGTTGTACCGGTATGGCTTGACACTAAAGCTAAAGTCTTCAATCGGCTTTGCTTCAGCACACTCTCTGCATGTTCGCGTCTCACTCACCGCAACACCTCCAGCTTGACCTCGATCAGCCCAGCGTCCGTGTGCGCCAGCTTGGCAAATGCTCCCCGACTCAAGTCGATGATGCGCCCCTCAATGAAAGGCCCACGGTCATTGATAATTACCACAACTGACCGGGCTCCCAAAGTGCATTTAACCTTAGTGCCAAACGGGAGCTCGCGGTGAGCCGCTGTCATGGCCTCCGGATCGAACAGCTCGCCTGACGCGGTAGGCTTCCCCCGATAGCGTTCGCCATACCAGCTGGCAACCCCAGAAACACCCCTTAGATCCTTTGGGGTGTTTGCGAATAAGCTTGCACCGATTGCGATGAGCAGTGTGAGGGCAAACCACTTCATGCTTCACCTCCCACAACAGAAAACACACGGATGGCTTCCTCGATGATTCCCCTCATTGCCTTGCTTCGGTAAGCCTCACGCGCCTCGAACAGTGAATTGAACCTACGCCCCAAACCGCGCCAAGCCCGGTGGCTTGCGTTGCTTGTGTTGCATACCCAGACACCCAGTGATGAGACCCAGACAGATGCGGTAACCTTACCGGCTGAAGCTTCCAAACGCTTGTTGGTCTCGGTGATCTCTTTGCTTGTTATCAGAATTTCGCTCATTTCGTTCTTTCTGTTGTGAGGCTTCCCTCGTTACGTGAGTTAACTTATGTTAAACACACTATGATGTCAACAGTTATCAACAAGAAATGTTTAACACTGGTAATAAAAAACCGGAGGCTTTTGACCTCCGGCTTTGCTTGGAATGTTTGATTGGTTATTCGACCAGCTTCTTGCCCTGAGCGGCCAACCTAACCCGGGCGCGTCTGTCTGCCTCTAAAAGCATACGCTCGTCCTCTTCCGGGTCGTATCCCGGGTCGTAGTTGTCCATGGGCATACCGCCTGTAGCGATGTCGTCTGGTCCTAAGATATCGTCCTCATTCATGACTGAATTCTCCTCGGTCAAGTGTGACTTTGTTTCTGGTCTTACCGTTTAGGCCCTCTGTGAAGTATGTCCCAGAATTGATGATCGACAAGACTGAATCTGGGTTGATGCTTTTGTGGTCCACGAGCTCAGCGATGTCTTTGGTGAGACCCAGTGAGCTATGCCCCACGGCTTCATTCTTGATCGCGTTCCACCCTATCCAGTGCATTCCACCCACGTTAGCGTGTCTGCCTAGCAGCTGCTGGAGATCGGTGCTGTTCTGGATCGCGTAGTTGATCAACGCCTCAATGCCCTCGTAGTAAGCCAGACTGAACGAGCTGCTCCCAGACTCGATGGCCCCATACGTGCCGTAGATGCCGTTGGGATCTTCTGGAGTCGTACCGCTTAACCCGTAGTCGAAGTATTCTTTCGGGCTGTTGGCCGGATAGCCGTTTCGCTGCAATCGGTTCATGAGCATCGGCAAGTTGTATTCGACATACTTCCACCGATCCATGATGACTCCCGGGGTTCCGAACGTGAGCCCGATAAACCTCTGCACCTTATTCTTGATTCCCATGGAGCCGTTCTCATTTACAAGCTTCCAGAACGCTCGGCCCATTTCAGTGGAGTCCTTGTCAACGTGGTAAGCGTCAGACATCTGATCCCACTTACCGTTGAGGTTTTGCAGCATCGAGTGGAACGCGTTCGCATTGGCCTTTGAGTTGTTTCCGAAGCCACCAGTGCCGCTCGCAGTTCCTTTGAACGCACGATTGACGATACTCTTCCACCCATCCTTGCTGATGTTGTAGTTGCCATCAATGCTTGACTGAATTGCCTCAAGCACTGGCCGGTTGGATACCAGTCTTAGCCACCCAGCCTCTTGATGCACTGGGGGAAGCATCCTAGAGAGAATGCCCCATAGATGATGCATGGCAGTGATCATCGGTGGTGGCGTATCTCCTATGACTCTCCTCATCTCGACTGTGCTATCGAGTCCCTCCATTGCTGCATCGATTGTGCCCGGTGCAGTAAGATCTTCATGGTAACCTCCCGTTACTAGATCCACATACTGTTTAGGATTGTTTAACAGTGGGGCCAAACCAGATGGAGGAACAAGCAGATCACCGTATGCTCCAGCTCGCGTCATGTATTCCACGTAGCCAGTGGTGTCCAAAAACGCCCCAATGTCTCCGGCCAAGAATTCCTTAGCCCGGTCCAACCTATCGTAGAACTGTTCCGGCTGAGTGATGTTCTTTGCGCCGGGTGCTTTGCGAGGTTTCTTCGACACGATCATGTCAAAGCCTCGGCGTGAATTCAGTCGAGTGGATGACAGCTTTGGTTTCTTCTTACCTTTCTTGTCCAGCTTGAAGTTCCCGTCATCGTCCAACTGGTAGTGGTAGTCATTTGTTTTGACCCCATCGACAGTCTGATTGGTCTTCTGCCAGATTTTAGAGAACAAGACTTGATTGACTGAGTATTCAGCTCGCGTCTTGGTTGCAGCCGCTGGCTTGTGCTGCTTGCGCTGGTTGGGGATCGACTCATCAATGATCGCCACATCCTTTTTGATTGGCGGCTCGAATCGGACATACGGATCTAGCCCGGAGTCCACGACTTGAGCTTTGGCAGCTCGCTGCAACGCAGCCGCCTCATCGTAATCCTCGAAGACCGGATACTTGTCACGCGCTTCGGCATACTTCTCCGGAGCCGGTGGCAGCACGTTGTTAGGGTCACGCACCATGAGCACCACATCCGGCTCGCCAGCCAGATCGTATGGCCAGTTCTTGGGAGCGTAGTCCCGGTTGAACGGGACACGTGCTATGGGCTTGAACCCAAACTGCGCGTATAGGTTTGGAAGAAACCCATTGATGTCAAACGCATCAAGGGTGGTAGAGATCTCGGAAGCATCCCGAAGAATGCTCTGCATCTCCTCTCTGCTGGCAGAGGCTTGAGGATGCTTAAAGACGGAGACCAAGTCTCCGGTAGCCGTTACGGCTGTTCCGGCGAGCCCGTCGTCTGCGAGGTAGAGGGCTGTGTCTGGGTCTCGGTAGAAGCTGAGGTCTTTGACTTCGACTGCTGCCCCGAGAGGGTGTTCACGAGCCGTCCGTCCGAGTCCATCGTGAAACCGAAGTCCTCCGGTTTTAGGGTCAGTGCTGAACTGGCTGCTTGGTAAACCTGTGTCAGGTCTTTCATCTGGATTTACGGTATTGAGTTGATCGGGCCGTGTCAAACCCGGTTCGTATTTGTTCTGCTGAATGTCAATGCGACCCTGAGTGCTGAGGGGCATTTTCTCCAGCTGTGACTGAGCGATGTCGTTGATCGCATCAACGCGCCTTGAGCGGATCAAGTTGTCTTGACGATCCGGGTTCAAGTGTTCCAGCAGAATGCGCTGGCGTTCTGCGTTGTTACGGAACTGGATGTCTTTCTTTTTAAAACCGAAAAACGCGGACAGCACATTGGCTTTACGCTTTGCTGTCGCCTCATCACCAAGACCCTTGAGCACTCCGAGCTCAGCATCGGGCCTAGCGATGTTGTTCATGTACTGAATGAGATCCTTGTCGAACGCAGCTCGTGTGGCTTGGGCATCGCCGTCCACTCCCCACTGCTTGAGGATAGCTCCGCGCCGCTTAGGATCGCGCATGATGCGGACATACTTCTCGGACAAGTGCCCGAGGTCCACGGTGTTCATGAGCATGTTCCCGGCCTTAGTGATGTAGAAGCCAAACGGAATGACAGTCCTAAGCGAGCTCCCGACAGCGGATGAGTATTGAGCTCCGGTCTTTCCTTTTGGGACAAGCCTTGCGTTGTAGTCTAGGATGATGGGCTCACCCTTACGCACTGACTCGTTGATGTATTCAAGCAGCTCAAGTTGCGACTGAGGAAACAACCACCGGGGAGCGTTGCGAAATTTCTTCATGGCCTCCTCTGGGATGTAGTCACCAGAGATAGTGCCAGTCTCCTCGTCATAGTTCATCGGCCTCTTGTTGCCGAACCCGGCGTCTGGCCGGTATGACTGATCTTGGAAAACGGTCCGAGCAAAGTTCTTTCTGAGGTTCTCCTTTTTCCTCAGCTCTTTCTGATTCTTCTCAATGACTAGCTTGCCACGTGAGTCGAACTGGTAGTTCCCGT